>JAYTKG010000048.1:0-5034 GCA_043730435.1 Acidimicrobiia bacterium
TTTCGAAACGGTGGGACGAAGGGGAGGTAGGCGAAGCCCGTCCAACCACTCAGGTCCACGAGCACGTCTGTGGTCTCACTCACGAAGATGCACACGCGAGCTAACTGACCGGGCCACGCCAACGTGAGGTTGGCAACAGTTTGACCGCCAGCAAAGTTCAGGTTCGAGACGTTGGGGGTTGCTACGCCACAGGTGTACACCGTAATGAAACCTGCACCTACTGGATTCGTAACGGTTATGTTGAGGATGGCACTGTTGAACACTCCGGAGAAGCCCAAGTATGGAACAGCAAGTGGGAGCTCCAGTACAGTCCCACCTCTTACTTTTGATTTGGGCGCAGCGATACCGTCTCGTGTGCTGAGCACACGCTGTGGAGATGGCAAGAGATCGATCCCAGATGACGCCGTGAAGTAGCCCTGGACATCAACGATGATATCGGCGGTCGTCGGTGTGTAGAAGCAGACCTTGCCGTCGTCACCTGGTCTGACCACCACTGCGTTTGGCACAGTCTGGCCACCGGCGTAGTTCAAGCTTGACGTGCCCGGGATAGCTGTACCGCAGGGGTAGACCGTTACGAAACCCGGCCCGTTGGGATTGACAGCGGTGACGTTCAGCGCCACCGCCTTGGCCCCTGCTGGCACGCCGTTCTGTCCAGCGATGGCCAGTTCTCTGACAGTGCCGCCAGCTACAGCGCCGCCGCCCGCTGCCTCAGCGGGCGAGTTCGCCGACAACGTTAGGACTGTGAGCAGGCTGCCGAGAACGGTAACGAAGCTCAGCCGTACCCGGGAACGACTTACAACTACAAGAGAACGAGCCGCCATGCCACTCCTCTGTCGTTTGGCGGTTTCGCCACTCGACAGAGGATACATCGGTTCAGATGCGACCGTCTTCCACCGCTTGAGCGATCCACGGGATGACGATGTCGAGCATGTCGGACAGGGTTGTGGTGGCCTCAAAACCGAGGATGCGCTTTGCCTTTTCTACGGACGGAACGCGTCGCTGCACGTCATACTCGAAAGCCGGTTCGGACTCGTAGCGGAACGGGACATCAGGGCCCTTCACCTTGTGCCAGATGACTTCAGCGAGTTCGAGGACGTTGGTCGACTCGGCCGTCGAAAGGTTGAAGTCTTCTCCCGTAGCTTCCGGTGACTCCATCGCCAACACGATGCCGCGAGCAAGATCGGCACCGTAGGTGTAGTGCCGAATCTGCTTGCCGTCGCCGAGGATGCGAAGCGGGTCCTGACCCTTGAGGATCTTTTGCACGATGTCGGGAACCACGTGGCTCATGGCGAGCTTTACGTTGCCCGAGAGAATCTCCTCGTCGCCCAGTGCGCGGCCCTCGCCAGTGCCGACGCAGTTGAACGGACGGACGATCGTGAACGGAAGGCCGTACTGCATGTGGGCAGCGCGAGCGAAGTACTCGACGGCAAGCTTCTGGAAGCCGTATGAGGACAGGGGCGGTGGAACCCGCAGCTCGTCGCCTTCGACGCTCGGCCACGTCGTGGTGCTTTCGAACACCATTGACGAGCTCATGTAGGTGACCTTCTGAAGCTTGCCGTTCTTGTGCGCTTTGATGGCAGCGTCGCACGATGAGGCCATGATCCGCTCGTTTGTTGCGAGCAGATCATATGCATAGGTATGGAAATAGCTGATGCCGCCGATGAGTGCGGCACCGGCGATGAAGTGGTCGCACTCCATGAGCAGCTCGGTCATGAGCGCAGTATCCGTGACGTCACCCTCTACGAGCGTGTATGACGGGTGGCTGTCGTAGCTCTTGGTGACCTTGCCGTACTTCGAGTGGTTGTCGATGCCGAGGACCTTGTAGCCCTTCGACAGCAGTTCCTCAACGAGGTAACCACCGATAAAGCCGGACGAACCGGAAACGAGCACAGTCTTCATAATTTTTCTCCAGAAGTGGAAGGGGGTATTGGTGATGCGTGGAAGTCGCCTAGGTCTTGCTTCGGCCGGAAGGCATAGAAGTACCAGTGGAGATAGCGGGGCAGCCACGCGGCGACTTTGAAGTTCGAGACGCCAAAGGTGCGGTCAAGCCAAATCGTAGGGATCTCGGCGATGGGTAGGCGAGCCCGGCGCGCCTTGGCAACAAGTTCGATGCCGATTTCGAAGCCTTTGTCGCTCTCGATCCCGACGCGTCGCACGAAGTCGGTGGAGTACGCCTTGAACGAGTTGGTCGCGTCTCGGGTACCTACTCGCGCTCCGTAGTAAAGACTTAGACCGGCGAGGCGTGACAATAAACCCTTCAGGGCCGGACCGCCGACTTGTTGGCCCGTTCGGGCGTAGCGGCTTGCGGCCGCGACTACCACGCCGCGCTCGACGAGACGGGTGAGCTGATCGATTTGCATGGGGTCGTCGCAGCCGTCTGCCATGGTGACCACCGCGACTGGAGCGCTTGCCGTTGCTATCCCAAAGTGGATCGCGTGTGCTGGTCCTCGTCCGTAGGTGTTTAGCGTGGCAACTACCCGCGGATCTCGAAGCGCGAACTCGTGTACGAACGGCGCCGTCGTGTCGTCGAGCGAGTCGAACACGACGAGTACCTCGCAGGGGAGGCTGACGGCTTCAAGAATACGCTCGAGGCAAGGAACGATCGCTTCGCCTTCGTTATAGACGGGCAGAACGATGGAGACGCGTGGCTTCACACCAGCACACCCTGCCCCATGAGATTCCAGATGTCGGCGACCGGAAGGTTCGTTTCGAGCGTGGCGTATATCTTGTGGGGAGTCGCAATCACCAGGAGATCAGACTCGGCAAGAACTCGTTCCAACGACACGAGGTCGGGGTCGGTAGTTACGTGCGGGTCATGACACAGGACGCCCTTCGCCTTGAAGCGAAGGATGCGGCGAAGTTTGTACGACAGACTTGACCGGGTGTCGTCACTCTCGCCTTTGAACGCCATGCCGAGGATGCCAACGGTCATGGTTGAGAGTTCGAATCGCTGCTGAAGTCTGGCAACAAGGTAAAGCGGGAGCCCTTCGTTCACCATCATGCTGGAGTGGCCGAGCATGAAATTGTTGTTGTTGAACGAAGCGAGTTGCATGGTGTCTTTGAACAGGCACGGCCCAGCGGCAAAGCCTGCACCGGGCATGTCGGCTGCCCGCGGGTAGTCGGTGGTGATCGCATGGCGAACGTTCTCGAAGTCGATGTCGTAGTCATTCGCAATCATGTAGAACTGATTGGCGGCGGCGAACTTGATGTAGCGCCAGGTGTTCGTGAAGAGCTTCGCGAGCTCGGCCTCTTCGGGGGTGACCTCAATGATCTTTGAGGCCAAGTGACCGAAGACGATGCTTGAGCGACGGACGGCCTCGGGCGAGCAGCCAGACACGATCTGAGGAAGGTCGTAAAGCTCCGTGAAGGCTTTGCCTTCAGCAATGCGCTCAGGACAAAAGGCGATCTCGATGTCCTTGCCCAGACTGCCGATTACGCGCTCGGTGAGTCGGGTTACGCCCGGGTAGACGGTGCTCCGGAGCACGAGAAGCTGCCCATCCCGAAGCTGGTTGGCGAGCTGCATCACGGCGTTCGGCACCGCTTGTGGATCCGGGTTGAGATGCTCATCAACCGGCGTTCCCACGACGACGATGACAGTTTCGGCCTGAGCGACAACTGTTGGGTCGGTTGACGCGTCGAACGTGCCATTTGCCAAAACAGAGGCGAGGATGCGTGGTGCGCCCGGCTCTTCGAAAGGCATGTTGCCCGCTCGGACGTTCGCGACGGTCGACTCATTTATGTCGTAGGCAACGACGCGCAGACCCTTGTCGGCAAGGGCAAGCGCTAGTGGAAGCCCCACGTGCCCGCACCCACCTACGACCACAACATCCAGATTTCGCATGGAGAACAATCCTAGCTGAACGCTGAAGGCGCAGATGAGGACCACTCGTTGCGTTTCTTCATGTCCGAGCTTTCGTATCCCACGGGAAACGAGTTACTGCTCCGCTAAGTCGTCCGCCGCGCAACTATGAAGGTCTGCTTTCCGAGGAGCCACTGCGCAGGCGGCACGCGAAGGTAAAGGCGCACCATCCAAGGGCGTTGCGGCAGACGTGACTTGCTTGTAAAGGGCAGGAATCTCGTCCGTTTCTCGACAATCTCGAACCCGCACACTTCTAAAGCCTCAACGAGTGATGCATCAGTGAGGATGGTGAGGTGGTCGATGAAGTCAAAGTAGACCTTTGAGCACAGGCGAAAGTTTGGCTGAAGAAGCAGAAGGGAGCCGCCGGGCTCCAGCACATCGTGGATCCGGAGGAGCAGACGCAACACGGTGTTGGTGTCTGGAAGGTGCTCAAGGAAGTTCGACAGAAAGACGTGGTCGACCGAGATTCCATCGAGTTCGCGAAGCTCGAGGTCCGTCGAGAGGTACGTCTCAACGCCTGCGGCCGCCTTCATTGGCATGCGTGGGTTGGCGTCGATTGCTATGCGCCGCCCTGCCTTAATCTCGTTGATGAAGACGCACTCACCTGCACCGATGTCGACCACGGTCGATTCTGGTCGGACTCGGTGCTGAAAGAAATCCCGGACTAGGACCTTCCAGACGTCGCGTAGCGCTCTGTTGTCATGGTCTGAAAAGCGATGTTCGTAAAGTCGGGTCAGCAGCGCAGAGAACGAGTCTGCGTCGAACACGGGCGGTGGATTGAGCTGAATAGATTCCGCCGGAATAGTCATCGGCTAAGCGTAGTTGCAGGTCCGGGCACAGGCGCGTGACCGTCAGAACGTAGCCCGCCCCGGAGCAAGTGCAGATTGGCGGCTCGTGCTGGACTCGGTCGGCTAGCGTCTCTTGGCGCTGATCATTGCGAGGCAGTGACTGCATGGTGTCTGAAACCGACGGCATCGGACTCGTTAAGACTGGTTGGAGCGAACGCGATGGCAATTTGTGATTGAGGTGGCCGGGGAGATCTCGCTCGAGTCGACGATTCCGGGACCCGCAGTTGTGCTCGTCGCCCATCTCGGGTCCGACCCGTCGGGTTGGCTGCCGTCCATCCAGAGTCTTCAACTCGTTGACACGACTGGGCCGTTGATTGTGGCGGGTGC
>JAYTKG010000049.1:0-4939 GCA_043730435.1 Acidimicrobiia bacterium
ATCCTCCGACCGAACGTTGCAACACCCCTTCTGTACCATCGTCTTCATGAGCAGCGAGCCGACCGACCGAACCGAACGATGGGCCTCCACAATGGCCGGTCATGTGGCCGATCCCAACTTTCGAACCGCCCATTTCGGCGCCACAACCGGCCCCGGGAGGCACGTTCCGGTTTCCCGTCTGGTGCGGGAGGAGCGTGAGGCCGTGCATCTCTCGGACGGCGCAACTTTGGCCATTGGCGCCGGCCGCCGTGCGATGGAGGAGGAGCCTGACCCGTGGCGTACCTGTTTCGAGCGCGACCGGGATCGCATTCTGCACGCCAGCGCGTTCCGGCGGCTCAGCGGCAAGACCCAGGTCTTCGTCTTTCCGGCCGATCACCAGCGCACCCGCATGACGCACGCGCTTGAGGTGGCCCAGGTCGCCGTCGGCGTCGCCCACGCACTCGGGCTGAACGCCGCGCTCACCGAGGCCATTGCCCTCGGCCATGACTGCGGTCACGGCCCCGGCGGTCATGCCAGTGAGGATGCGCTCTCGCCGTATCTTCCCGACGGTTACGACCATGCAGTGTGGGGTGCAGACGTGGTTTTGTCTCCACTCAATCTCTGCACCGAAACGCTTGACGGCATTCGCAACCACAGTTGGTCACGACCCGCGTCGGCCACACCAGAGGGTGAGGTCGTGGCCTGGGCCGATCGCATTGCCTATGTCTGCCACGACTTCGAAGACGCTGAGAGCACCGGTCTTGTGCATGGGTCCGAGCTTCCGGGCGCGGTGCGCGAGGTGTGCGGGCTTCGGCGGAGCAATCAGATTTCGGTGTTCATGCGCTCCATGATTGACGCCGCCGGTCGCACCGGCCGGGTCGGTATGGGTGCCGCCGAGGCCGATGCCCTCGCCGCGTTCCGGGCGTTCAACTATGAACAGATCTATCTCCGCCCGGCCTCGGTCGAGCAGGCCAAGTCCGTCATAGCAGTGCTCCGAGCCCTGGTCGATCGCTATCTCGCCCGGCCCGACGACCTGCCGCTCACCCAGCGTCGGCAGGCCGAAATGGAAGGGCTGGTGCACACGGCCGTCAGTTACGTGGGCGGCATGACCGACCGCTACGCCTGCCAGCAGGCGGTGCAGCTACTTGACTGGCCGCTTGACCAACTGCCCCGCGGCGTTGGCGGCCTGTAGCGCGGGGTCTCACGCCCGCTACGGCTATGACCAAAGTCCCTGGTTCTCCCCCGCCTCCCGGCCCAGCATAAGAGCATGACGAACGAGATCGCAGTTGGGTTCAATGGTTCTGCTTCCTCCCACGAGGCTGCACTTTGGGCCGCCGGTGAGGCGCACGCCCGAGACACCAGCCTGCGCGTCATCACCCGGTACGAGATCCCCGTCACTGGTGAGGCGGGCGGACCGTTCGTGATCGCCGAGGTCATGGATTCCCTTGTCCAGCAAGCCACCGACGCAGCCGAGGCCATGGCGCATACGATCACTGCGAAATATCCGCACCTTAAGGTCGTCCTCGATGTCACCATGGGCGCGGCCCGAACCGGGCTGATCCATGAGCTGGACCCGACCAGCCTGCTCGTAGTTGGGTCGACCAGCCATGACGGCCTGGCCGGCTTCTTCCTTGGCAGCACAGCACGATGGGCGACGCGCCACAGTCCTTGCCCGGTCGTGATCGTGCGCGGCGCTGCGACCCGTGGCCGCCCTGGTCGCATTGTGGTCGGCGTTGACGGGTCAGCCGCAGCCGAAAATGCCCTTCGCTGGGCGTCCGACGAGGCCGACCTTCACCAGGTCGAACTTGTCGTCGTCCACAGTTGGCTCTACCCGTATATCGGCAGCGACCCCAGCCGTTCACAAGGTCGAGACGTCAGCGAGGTTGATGCCGCTTGTGTACTTGAGGTCGCCGTCGCCACCGCCCGCGAGCAGTGCGCAGCCAGCGTCAGCGGTCTCCTGGTGGAAAGGAGTCCGGCCAGCGGTCTGCTCGAAACGGTGCGGGACGGTGACCTACTGGTGCTCGGGTCGCATGGCCGAGGTGCTATCGCAGCCGGGCTGCTGGGCTCCACGGTCAACAGTGTGATGGAGCATGCGGCTGTTCCCGTGGTAGTGGTGCGCAACAGCTTGGACACAGCCTGAGTAAACGCCTGGTGGGTGAGTAGCATCGCCCACAAATGACGAGATACGAGCATGCCGGGGTAAAGCAACTTCGCCGATTACTTGATGCCGTCATGGCTGTTGGCTCAGAACTCAGCCTTCCGCTGGTGCTGCAGCGCATTATCGAGGCCGCCACAGAACTCGTCGATGCTCGCTACGGCGCGCTCGGCGTTCTCGACGCCTCTGGCACGCGACTGGCACAGTTCATCACCGTCGGCATCGACGCAGCCGGCGTGGTGGCCATCGGGAATCGTCCCGAGGGCCATGGCATTCTCGGGTTGCTGATCAAGGATCCAAAGCCGGTACGGCTTCCCGACCTGCACGAGCATCCCGACAGCTTCGGGTTTCCACCCGACCACCCTCCGATGTCGTCTTTTTTGGGGGTGCCGATCCTCTTGAGAAACGAGATTTTCGGCAACCTCTATCTCACCGATAAAGCCGACGGTGAGGTTTTCACCGACGTGGACGAGGAACTGGTCGTGGCCCTGGCCGCGGCGGCTGGCGTGGCTATTGAGAACGCAAGGCTCCATGTGCATGTCGGCGAAGTTGCGCTCTTCGACGAGCGTGAACGCATTGCTCGCGACCTGCACGATGATGTGATCCAACGAGTCTTTGCCTCGGGGCTGTCGCTCCAGTCAACGGCACAGCTTTCCCGAGAACCTCAGGTCGTTGAACGGCTGATGCAAACGATCGATGACCTTGATGTCACCATTCGACAGGTTCGTTCCGCCATCTTCCAGTTGCACCAGAGCCGTATTAGTGAGTCCAGCGTGCGGGCCGACATCATGACGGTGTGCACCGAATCGTCCCGGGCCCTTGGCTTCGATCCGATATGCGTCATCAGCGGCCCAGTCGACTCCACGGTATCCGGAGCGGCGGCCGGACATCTGGTCCTCACGTTGCGAGAGGCGCTGTCGAATGTCGCCCGCCACGCACACGCCAGCAGGGTCGACGTGCAGGTCCGCGTGGCGGACAACGAGCTGACGCTCGATGTGATTGACGATGGCGTGAGCGCTGACTTAAACCACAGTCCCGGCAACGGCATCGAGAATATGACGAATCGTGCCCGCAACCTTGGTGGAACCATGACCCTGGGCGCCACGCCCAAGGGCGGAACGAGAGTGCTCTGGGTCGTGCCGCTGCACTGAGGCAAAACACAACGATGCCCGGCCACGGGGCAGTGGCCGGGCATCGTACCGAGCAACGCTTACGGCAGCGACACCCGTGGGGTTCGAGCGTGGTGGACAAAGCCGAGGATCACCAACACCGCCAACACTCCAGCAGCGATGAACGACACAATCGCAGCGATACCGGAGATGGTGCCGAGGATCGACCAAGCGAAGGCGGTCAGCAGAAGGCCACGCAACGTCTCACCTTTGAAGAGTGTGTTGCGTTGACCCGTGATGGTGTCGGCCTTTGCCTTCAGGGTGTCGATCTGCGCCTGCGGAGCCTTGGCGGTAGTGGCTGCCAGAAGGTCTGCGTTCGCGGCTCGTTCGGGCGTGCCCAAGTCGGCGAAGGTGGCACCGTTGGCCACCTTCTCGAGATGACCGTTGATGTACTTGGCGTAGGCCTCGGCCTCCTTGCCGGTGTCCACCTTGGCCCCGCCGTACTTGACGAGATCGTTACGACCTTCGGTCACCAGGGCCTCTTTGGCCGGGAAGGAGATATTCTGTGAGGCCAACTCGCTGCGAACGTAGTCAGCGGAGAAGTTGTGTCCCCATGTCAGCAACCCACCGGCGGCCGCCAGCACGACGGTGAGCAGTGCGCCAAAGCCAATCAGCACGGTGTCGATAGTGCGTCGGGTGACGGCCACCACGCTCTTGGGCTGATTGACGCTGCTCGAAACGGGACTTGGGACGGTTGCGGTACTCATAGGTACTTCCTCCTGGTTGTCGGCTCTACCGTCACCATAAGGATCGACCGGCGCGCAGAACCGAGGACTCGGTCACCAAGGAGGCGGGACCTTCGGCCTCTCCTCGGTTACGACAAACGACCTGAGCCAAGACGCGATGATGCCCCGGGTCAATGCGCCGGGGCATCATCGCAGTTCAGATATTGCGGGTTGAGGTAGTGCGGTGTTCAGTCAGCAGCGGGAGCGAGGACGTCAACGACCTTGCGGCCCTTGCGTTCGCCGAACTTCACCGAACCATGGGCCAAGGCAAACAGGGTGTCGTCCTTGCCGATGCCGACGTTGAGCCCCGGATGGAACCGGGTGCCGCGCTGGCGGACCAGGATGGTGCCGGCGTGAATGGCCGTACCGTCGAACACCTTTACGCCGAGGCGCTGGGCATTGGAGTCACGACCGTTGCGGGTAGACCCGCCACCTTTGGTTTTTGACATTTCAGCCTCCTCGATCAGCCGACGGAGATCTTGGTGATCTCGACGGTGCTGTAGTGCTGGCGATGACCCCAGCGCTTGCGGTTGTTGGACTTGTTCTTGTACGAGAAACCGTTGATCTTTGGGCCCTTGGCCTCGCCGATGACCTTTCCGGTAACGGAAACGCCCTTCAGCTGATCGGGGGTGGCGAGCACCTTGGTACCGTCAACGACGAGCAACGTGTCAAAGATGACCGTGCTTCCGTCTTCGACCCCAAGGAGTTCGACATTGAGGGTCTGGCCCTCAGAGACTCGTTCTTGTTTGCCACCAGTGGCGATTACGGCGTACATAGCCTGACGATCCTAGTCGGTTGGTTGGGAGATAGGAAACTCACGAAAGAAGGGCCGGGTCGACGATCAGGCCCCGACCCGAACAGACCGAACACTGATCGGCGTAGGACGTGAGCAGTCCTTCACCGATGCGTTT
>JAYTKG010000050.1:0-16141 GCA_043730435.1 Acidimicrobiia bacterium
TCAGATCAATGAACAGGAGCCTCACGTGAGCAGCAGTTGGACATTCACCTCGGAGTCGGTCACCGAGGGCCACCCGGACAAGATGGCGGATCAGGTTTCCGACGCTGTTCTCGACGCCATTTTGGCTGCCGATCCGAAGGGTCGGGTGGCTTGCGAAACGTTGCTCACCACTGGTCTGTGCGTTATCGCCGGTGAGATCACCACGACCGCTTACGTCGACATTCCCAAGCTGGCCCGCAACGTCATCAACGGCATTGGTTACGACAACGCCCTGTTCGGTTTCGACGGAAACACCTGTGGTGTCATCGTTTCCATTGACGAGCAGTCACCCAACATTGGCCAGGGCGTCGATTCCTCTGAGGAAGTCCGCGCCGGCAGGAGTGGCGAAGATATTCTCAACAGTCAGGGTGCTGGCGACCAGGGCATGATGTTCGGCTACGCCTGCAACGAGACGGCCGACCTCATGCCGCTGCCGATTTGGCTGGCCCACCGCATGGCCGAGCGCCTCACCGAAGTGCGCAAGTCAAACGTGGTGCCCTACCTGCGACCCGACGGCAAGACCCAGGTGACCTTCGACTACGAGGACGGAAAGCCCGTTCGCTTGCGCACCGTGCTCATCTCCACACAGCACGCTCCGGGTATTGATCGTGACACCATGATCCGCCCCGACCTGATCGAGAACGTGATCCGCCCGGTCATCCCCGAGCAGTTCCGTGATGATGACTACACCGTCTACGTCAACCCCACCGGCACGTTCGTGCTCGGCGGGCCGCACGCTGACACCGGCCTGACGGGTCGCAAGATCATCGTCGACACCTACGGCGGTATGGGCCGTCACGGTGGCGGCGCCTTCTCGGGTAAGGACCCGTCCAAGGTCGACCGTTCTGCTGCCTACGCTGCTCGCTGGGTTGCCAAGCACGTGGTCGCCTCGGGTGCTGCTGACCGTTGCGAAGTACAGGTTGCCTACGCCATTGGTGTGGCCCAGCCCGTGTCGATTTACGTCGAGACGTTCGGCACCGAGACGGTGTCGAACGACGCCATCGTGGCTGCGGTTCGATCGGTGTTCGACCTACGCCCCGCTGCTATCGGCCGTGACCTCGACCTTCGGCGCCCGATCTACCAGAAGACCGCAGCGTACGGTCACTTCGGCCGCAACCTGCCCGAGTTCACGTGGGAGCACACCACCCGCGTCGCCGACTTCAAGGCGGCCGTTGGCCTCTGATCACTTCGTCGTTCGGGTTCTTCCCGACGTCAAAGGTTTCGAGAAACGTTTTGACTTCCTGGTCCCGGAGACACTCCGGGGCCAGGTTCGCGTCGGCACCCAGGTCCGTATAGACCTGGCCGGTCGCCGGGTTGGTGGTTGGATAACCGCGTTGGATGTCGAGGCGCCCGAAGGCGTGAAGCTCCGCCCCATCGCCAAGGTCGTCGGCTGGGGTCCACCGGCCGAGCTGTTCCCGCTGGCCGAATGGGCGGCGTGGCGGTGGGCCGGGCGCCCGCAGCACCTGCTGACGACGGCATCACCCGACAAGGTGGTGAGTGTGGTTCCAGTAGCGCGGCGATCGAACATTCCGGTGCCGGTGGTGCATGACCCATGGCTCACGGATGCGTTCAACGGTCCGTCTTCGCTGGTGCGGTTGCCTCCGGCGAAGGATCCGTTCGATCTGCTGTTGGAAGCCTGCCGCCGCGGCAACGCCCTCATCGTGTGCCCCTCGGTTTCGATGGCGCGACTCTTTGGTGCCCGCCTTCGACGGGCAGGCGTTGCCGTTGCGCTGTATCCCCGTGATTGGTCGCAGATCGCGGGCGGCGGCTCGGCTATCGGAGCGCGCGCATCGGCCTGGGCGCCGGTGCGGGACCTCGCTGCGGTTGTGGTGCTCGATGAGCACGACGAAGGTCATCAGCAAGAGCAAACGCCCGCTTGGAACGCGCGTGACGTGGCGATCGAACGAGCCCGTCGGGCAGGTGTGCCCTGCGTCCTCGTTTCACCAACACCGTCGCTTGAATCACTGGCTGCCCACCGTCTGATAACGCTGTCCCGCTCGGAGGAGCGAGAAGGTTGGCCGGTGCTGGACGTGATCGATCGCGGCCGGGACGAGCCGTCTCGGCGTGCGCTGCCGGTGAGTGATGCGCTGGCGCGATTGCTGACCGGCGACAAACGCATCGTGTGTGTGCTGAACACCAAAGGCATCGCTCGATTGCTCGCGTGTGCCGCGTGCGGTGACCTGGCGCGATGTGAACGGTGCGATGCAGCACTTGAACAGATCGACGATCACTTGCGCTGCCCACGTTGTGAACTGGAGCGTCCGATCGTGTGTAAGTCGTGCGGGTCGAGCAAATTCAAACTGCGCCGTCGTGGCGTCTCGAAATTACGCGAAGAACTCGAAGCAGCAGCCGGTTCACCCGTCGTTGAAGCGACCGGCGCAACGGCAGGGGAGCCGTTGCTCGAAGCGCGTATCTACATCGGCACCGAAGCGGTGCTCCATCAGGTGCAGCACGCGGATGTCGTCGTGTTCCTCGATCTCGATGCCGAGTTGTTTGCCCCTCGCTACCGCGCCAACGAACAGGTGATGGCGCTGTTGGCCCGCGCCGCACGTTTGGTGGGGGCGCGCACCGGTGGTGGTCGGATCTTGGTGCAAACCACCGACCCGCATCACGACGTGCTGACCGCAATACTGCAGGCCGACCCGGCCAAGTTCAGCGCGTCGGAACGTGAACGTCGGCAGATGCTGCGCTTCCCGCCGGTCACCGCGCTGGCAGCAGTGTCGGGGGTCGGCGCCGCGGCGTTCGTGGCCGCCATGCCGGAGGCGCTCGGCGTGGAAGTGCTCGGCCCCGCTGATGACCGCTACCTCATCCGCGCCCCCAACCACCAGGCTCTTTGCGACACGCTTTCGGCCACGCCCCGACCCGAGGCCAGAGTCCGCATCGAAGTCGACCCCCACCGCGTGTAGCTGGCCGGGAGACGTGTCCCCGAGGGGTCTAACGTTCAGGCGAAAGGTCCAGGGAATTTCAATCACCGCGACGGAATCACGACTTTGGTGGTGCTTCTGGGGATGTGGATGTAAGCGTGGCAACAAAACTGACGCCGGAGGCCCAGGCGCAACTCCGGGCGTTCTATGACGTGGCCTACGACCATGCGTGGCGCTATCTGGCCCGCATGACCGGCGGTGACAAGGCCCTCACCGAAGACTTGGTCCAAGAGGTGATGCTGGCGGTCGCCCAAGATCTGGCCAAGGGTCGACCTCCCGTGCATGACGGACCGTGGGTGGTCAGCGTCGCTCGCCATCGATTCCTGAACTGCGTTCGGGGCAACAACCGCTCCGAAGCGCGAGTAAGACTGGCAACGGATCGCAGCAGCCCGTTTGCGCCGGCCGAGCCGTCATCGGCTGGCGACCGGGCGCGCACGTTGTTGAGTCAACTGCCTCTCGACCAACGGGCAGCCGTGACGTTGAGGCACGCCGAGGGATACAGCATTAAGGAAATCGCCGAACTATTGGGCCGCAGCGTCGAGGCCACCGAATCACTCATCGCCCGCGGCGTGCGAACGCTGCGCCAACTGCCCGAAGGAGGCCACTGACATGTTTGACGACATCAAAGATCTGATCGACCAAGCATCCCCGCCACCCGACCATGCGCACCGTGACGAACTCTGGCAGCGCTTTCAGGATGACGCGCAGGTCGGAGCGGCGCCAAAGACCCGTCCGACAACGGTGCTCCGTCCACCAGTGCCGCAGCCTGCGGTCAAGCCGTCAGACACCATCATCCTCGAGAAAATTGTGCCGGCTGATGAACTGGCAACGCGCCGTAACCACCGTCGCATGTACAGCGTGTTCGTGTTCGCATTAGCTGCCGCCGTCGTCACGATCGCCGGTATCGCTGCCATAAGCCGCAACGGCAAGACCGTTCAGGTTTCTCCGGCGGCGCCCACCTCAACGGTGGCGAATAGCGACCAGACATCCTCAGTGCCAGCGGCGCTGGCATCCACCGCAGTCACGACCACAGAGCCTCCCGTTGCGACGACGACGGTAACCACGACGACGCCGTTGCCCAGCACCGCTCCGCCCAAGACCGCTGCGGCAACAACCGTTGCCCCAGTCACAACGCCAGCCACCACCGCGCCAAAGCCCGTCACGACCGTGGGTGCGCCAGCGACCAAACTGGTGACGGTCCTTGCCCCCGACTACGCGGAGACGATGACCGCGATTGGCGGATGGGATGGGAAGAACTTTGTGAAGCTGCCGACGAAGGTTGCGTCCGGGCCGTACCAGACACTCGGTGGCGAAAAGTTCGACGTTGAGATCGCCAAGCCCGACGCCGAAGGACACGTGCATGCCGGGTCCAACAACTATCCCAAGGATGGAACAGGGATCAGTTTCAGCGCCACGTCGTGGCCGTTGCAACCCCGTGCCGCGCGATCGCAGGGTGATGCAGAAGCCCTCAAGGACGCCCGCTTCAACATCTATCGGGAGGAAGCCAGTCGCCTCGCCAAGGAGCTTGGCGCCGGTAACTTCATGCCGGTCTTGTCATCGGTCGTGCGTGCCGACCTGGATGGCGACGGCACCGATGAAGTGCTGGTGGCCGCGTCCTATATCGACTACGTCAAGCCGCCGCAGGGGCCCGAACCGGCCAAGATCGGGTCGTTCTCGATCGCCTACGTGCGCCACGTTGTCGGCGACGCCGCAACCTCGAAAGTGCTGTCGGCCGTTGTGGTGAAGGAAAGCCCCAGCATCGTGCCGACCCTGGTGATTGACGGAGCTGCCGACATCAGCGGTGACGGTGTCATGGAAGTCTTTGGATCCGGTTATCTGTACGAGGCCTCGAACTACTACTGCTGGGATGCCGGGTCCGTCGCCAGCGCTCCGAAGGTGCTCTTCTCCGTTCTTGCCAACCGGTAGTTCTTCACTGGTTGACGCAACATTGCGCCCGACCAGAGAGTCGGCACGGGTAACGTTCGGGCATGAGCATGCAACCTCCGCAGGACTCTCCGCCGTCCGGTTGGTATCCGCAGGCAGGGGGTCAGAGATACTGGGATGGCATGCAGTGGACACAGCACATGGCGCCTCTTGCCCGCTCGTCGGGTTCGAACACATGGGCCGTCATGTCGCACCTTCCCGTCGGCGGCTTCATCATTCCGCTGCTGACGTTGCTGATCGAAGGCCCGAAGGACGAGTACGTGAAGTATCACTCGACCGAGGCGCTCAACTTCCACATCACGACGATGATTGTGGTGTTCGGTGGAATCTTCCTCGCGTTCTTCCTAGCGGCGATCACCAAGGGCATCGGCGGTCTGCTCTTCATTCCCGTGTGGCTGTTCGCGTTTCTCGGGCCCATCATCTTCGGCATCATGGGCATGATCTCGGCGAACAGGGGCGACTACTACCGATATCCCGTGGCCTTCCGGTTCATCAAAGGTCCGACTGCGCCGCCGAAGTAATCACTCGACTGGAGCTGATGTCCAGCTCTGACGTCGCACCTCGTACAGCGCGATGCTGGCCGCTACGGCCACGTTTAGGCTGCCGACTTTGCCGAGCATCGGTAGATACGCCACCGCGTCACACGCCGCGATGGCCGCCTTGCCGATGCCATGATCCTCATGACCGATGACCAAGCAAATGTCGCCGGCGAGGGTCATGTCGTGCAACGGTTCAGCTTCATCGGCTAGCTCGATACCAATAACCCGGTAGCCCGCTTTCTTGGCCGCCTCGATGGCTTCGAGCGCGGTCGGGGGCGCCGCATGTTCCAGGTAGCGATCGGTGCCGAGCGCGGTCTTGGCCACTCCGGGGCTGTCAAAGTGCGGCGTTGGGCCAGCCAGCCATACGAAGTCCACGCGGTAGGCCGCGGCAGAGCGAGCTATTGAGCCGACGTTGACCGGGGTGCCGAGTCCGTCGAGGATGAGTGCGAGTTTTCCGGTGGTAACTGTGCGCCATTTGCGATGGAGCCGCTTCATGCCGGTGGCATCAAGCTGTTTCATCGGCACTCCGCTCGCACGGTCGAACCGACACCAGGCGATACCCTTGGCGCGACGCCAGGCGTGTCACGTCAAAGCCCTTGTCCGCCAACCAATGGGTGAGCGAATCAGCGCCGAGATGTTTCTGCACCACCATGACAGCCACGCCGTTCGGCGTGAGACGCGGGAGCCATTTCAACAGAAGTGCGTGTAATGCATCTTTCCCGATGCGGATGGGCGGGTTCGACCAGATGGTGTCGAATCGCACCGTCGCCGGAAAATCGGCGACCGCGAAGGCCCGCACATTGGAGCAGCCGTTGGCGATCGCATTCTCGTCACAGAGCCCAACGGCTCGTTCGTTGACATCGACGCCCCAGACCACAGCACTGGGTGTTCGCCGTGCCATGGTGATGGCGATGGGTCCGTATCCGCACCCGAGGTCGAGCAGGTTTTCACCGGTCGGAACGCCAGCTTCCTGCAGCAGAAACCGAGTACCGGCATCGACGGAGGAGTGCGAGAACACGCCGCGGTCCGTGGTCAGACGCAAGTTGAGGTCGGGCAGGGCCAAGGTGATCTCACCGCGCTCGGACGCGACACCTGGCTGCGCCTCGAAGTACTGGCTCGCGCTCATGCCTCCAGCCTGCCAGGTCGGCCCGGAACCTCAGCCATTCCCGAGAGCTGCGTCGAGTTCTGCGTCGAGTTCTGCGCAGACGACATCGGCATCATTGGCGTTGAACGGCATCGGCGGTTTGATCTTGATGACGTTGTCGTGTGGACCGTCGGTGGACACGAGCACACCTCGATCACGAAGCGCATTGGCGACATCGCCCGCGAGCTCGGTGGCCGGTTCCTTTGTGGCGCGATCGACCACTAGATCGATGCCGAGGAAGAGGCCACGTCCACGCACATCGCCGATAGCCGGGTGACGGGCCTGGAGGGAACGAAGGCCAGACAGGAAGTGATCGCCGGTATTCCGGGCGTGCTCTTGCAGGCTTTCCTGCTCGATGACGTCGAGTACCGCCATGCCCACTTCGCACGACACCGGGTTGCCACCGAACGTGTTGAAATACTCCATACCGTTGTTGAACGCAGCCGCGATGGCGGGTGTCGTGATGACGGCGCCGAGCGGATGACCGTTGCCAATCGGCTTGCCGAGGGTGACGATGTCGGGCACGACGCCCTGCTGTTCGAAAGCCCACATGGCGTCCCCTACCCGGCCAAAGCCCACCTGCACTTCATCGGCGATGCAGACCGCGCCGGCCGCTCGGGCGTGTTCGTAGGCGAGCTGCATGTAGCCATCAGCGAAGAACACTTGGCCGCCGCAGCCACTGATGGACTCGGAGATGAACGCGGCCGGCCCCCGCCGGTCGTGCTGACGCGCGGCCTGAATGCACTCTTGAACCGATGCCGCGTAGGCAACCGCGTCACTTCCGAATCGGCCGCGATACGGGTCGGGTAACTCGGCGATCTGGATGTGGGGCGCTTTGCCGGTGCCACCTTTTCGGTTGAACTTGTAGGGGCTGAGTTCGATGACGTCGTTGGTGTTGCCGTGATAGCCCCAGTCGAGCGTCACCATGTCGAAGCGGCTTGTGGCGGTGCGGGCCAGCCGCATCGCCAACTCATTGGCCTCCGAGCCGGAATTCACGAAATACACGACGCTGAGCGGATCGGGGAACAGCCCACCCAGCCGGTCGGCGTAGTCGAGGATCGAACGATGCAAATAGCGGGTGTTGGTGTTGAGTCGAGCTGCTTGACGCGCCATCGCCTCGACCACGTGCGGATGGCTGTGCCCGACATGGCACACGTTGTTTACACAGTCGATGTACGACCGTCCGCTTGCGTCAATGAGCCGGGCACCCGTGCCTCGCGCGATGGCGAGTTTGTGTCGGTAGCTGGTGCTGAGCGACGCGCCGAGGAGATCGCGGCGACGGCGGAGCAACTCGTCCGATGACTCGGGTTCGACCTCGAACGACTCGGGTGTCAGCCGCAGCAACAGGTTCGGGTCGGGGCAGACGGAACTCCACACCGCAACCCGGCTCGGCTCTCCCGCACCCTCGAAGTTTCCCGTGTGGTTTCCCAGCAGGTCAGTCATGATCTGCACGTGCAGGTGCGGTGCCCATCCGCCATTCACCGTGTGGTCGCCAATGAAGCCCACGACATCGCCGGCCTTCACGTCCTGGCCGGGGGTAACGGTGGTGAGAGTGCGGCGGGAGAGATGACCGTAGAGCACCCAGAACGGCACACCATCGGCATCGTGTTCAAGAATGACCGTCGGGCCGTAGTCGTACGCCTCGTCGTTGTCGACCACGGTGACAACACGCCCGTCGAGCATGGCCTGCACCGGGGTGTCCGGGGCCACGAAGATATCGATGCCATGGTGATTCGAGCGCGTGTCGGCGCCGTCCGTTACGAACTGTTCACCCGCGTACACGTTGCGGTTTTCCAGGTAGCCGCCGAGCGCAAAGGTGGCGCCTTCGGACGTGAAGCGGCGTTGAAGCCAGGCCCAGTACGCCTCCGGATCGCCGCCGAACTCCATGCCGGGGGCACCCATTTGGAGTAGCACCCGGAATCGTCCCGCTCGCTCCAAGTCGATGCTGAGTATCGGCTTTGGCTGACAACCGGGCGACCCGAGCCAGGTGACGATGGCATCGTGGTTGGCGATGGGGGAAAAGCCAGCCGCCTCACGGGCGGCGGCCCGCAGAAAGTCAGGGCGAATGGTGGCGAGCTTGCGGAGGAGGCGTAGCGCCGGGGCCTGCGAGATGAGTAGGTACTCGTTGTCCGGAAAGCCGACGCTGCGATGCGACGAGATGGCCACGCTCATGGCGAGTCGTGCAGCAACCAGATCGAACAATACGTGCACCTCGTTGTCCAACAGCGGGAACTCGGCAACGTAACCACGCACGACCAGTCGTGCGGTTGCAATGACATCGACCGTACCCATAAGCGCATAGGCCAGCCCTACCGCAAGTTCGTTGATTTGGCAACCAAAGGTCATGTCGCCGAAGTCGATGAGACCGATAGAGCCGTCGTCGGCCACCATCACGTTGTAGTCGTTGGCGTCCTGGTGGATGACGGCTTTTCGCAGACCCGGCAACACCGGCAGGACTCGCTCGCCGTGGAACTGCAGCGCCGCGGCGACGACCTCACGATCGTCGTCATCGACAATGTCGCCGAGATGCGCCGTGCAGGCCTGCGCGTCATCGAGGTTCCACAGAAACTCATTCCGGTGTGCGGCGGGATGACCGAAGCCGACGAGCCCGGCCGACAGTTGGCCAAGGAAGCGACCGATTTTGGTGAAGGTTTCGGGCGTTCGATCCATCTCGGCCATCGGCACCCCGGGCACGTAGGACACACAGCGAACGAGGTGCTCATTGGCCCCCACCATGAACGAGCCAAGCGGATCGTCGCTCTTGGTCGGGATGAGTCGGGGCACGGCCAGGTCGGGAGCAACCGCGGCCAGATGGGCGAGTGCCGCGCACTGCAAATCAAGATCGGCCTTCGATTCGGCAATGTTGGCCACCTTGAGCACGACGTCACCCTGCCCGGTGCGCAACCGAACGTTCTGGTCCCGTTCGGAGTTGAGTGGCTGCATTGAGCCGTGCAGGCCGAAAACCAACTCTGCCAGGTCTGCGAGCTGAGGTTCAGTAAACGACGGTGGCGGCGATGCGAACACATCCGCGGTCGATGGTGGCGATGTGCCGGTCATCACCTCATTCTGTCGCGTGGCTACGCCCTCGGCACGGTGCCCACTTCGCCAGAAGGTTCGTGGCGTGAACGGGCCGTGCGTCACCATTCAAAAAGCGTGTCGAGCGGGTAACCTGGAATACATGGCGCACCACATTCGCATCTTCGGAGATCCGGTCCTCAAAACCGAGGCTGCCGAGGTCACAGATATCGACGGAAAGGTCGCCACGCTGGCCGATGAGATGCTCGACGTTATGTACGAGGCACCAGGCTTGGGCCTGGCCGCTCCGCAGATCGGCATCCAGAAGCAAATCTTCGTCTACGACATCGGTGCTGGCCCCATGACCATCATCAATCCGAAGATCGCTGAATCGAGCGGCGAATGGCTGTACGAAGAAGGCTGCCTGTCCATCCCCGGGCTCTATGTGGAAATGCTGCGTCCCAAAGACGTGCTGATGGTCGGCCTCGATCTTGATGGCAACGAGGTGCAGGTGGAGGCCACCGAGCTTGAGGCGCGCCTGTTCCAGCACGAACTTGATCACCTGCACGGCGTGCTCATGTTTGAGCGCATGACGCCCGAGCAGCGCAAGGAAGCAATGACTCTTTGGCGGCAAATGCAGGAAGAGCCTGCTCCGGCCAAAAAAGAGCGCCGTCGCATGTTGTTTCGCGAATGAGTCTCGCCGTCGTTCCCACCTACCCGAAGCGGCTCGTGTACCTCGGAACCCCGGCCCTCGCCGCGGAACCGTTACGCGCGCTCGTTGATGCTGGCTTCGATGTCGCACTTGTCATCACCAGGGTCGACAAGCGACGAGGCCGCGGCAGCGATCTGGCGCCGTCACCGGTAAAGGCTGCCGCTGTCGAACTCGGTATTCCGGTCAGCCATGATGTGGAAGATGTGCTGACGGTCGGGGCAGATCTCGGCGTGGTGGTGGCCTTTGGTCAATTAATCAAGCCCCACATTCTTGAAGCGCTGCCGATGGTGAACCTTCACTTCTCACTGCTCCCACGATGGCGCGGCGCGGCCCCGATGGAACGAGCCCTGCTAGCGGGAGATAAAGAAACCGGCGTTGGCCTTATGCAGCTCGAAGAAGGGCTCGATACGGGGCAGCTCTTCGCTGAGGTTCGCACCACCATGAGCTCTGATGACACCGGCGACTCACTGCGGGACTGTCTCACTGCCATTGGCAGCGAGATGTTGGTGCGCTGTCTGCGTACCGGTCTTGGCACGCCGACACCTCAGGTCGGTGAACCGACCTACGCCGCCAAGCTGTCCATGAACGACCTTCGCATCGACTGGTCGTTACCCGCTTCGGTCATCGACCGCGTGATCCGGCTGGGCGGCGCGTGGACCACGGCCGATGGACGGCGCTTGAAAGTTGTATCCGCAACTATCCAATCGGGCGATGCGATCGGCCCAACGGGCCAACTGCTCGGCGCGGTTGTGCAGACGGGGAACGGGCTTCTGCGCCTTGACAGGGTCCGTCCCGAAGGCAAGGGCGTCATGGCCATGAAGGACTGGATGAACGGTGCCGGCCGCTCGCTGGTGAACAGTGTGCTCGGGTCGTGACTGCTCGCAAGATAGCCCTGCAGGCGCTCACCCAAATCGAGCTCGAAGGCGCTTACGCCAACATTGCCCTGCCCCAACTGCTGGAGAAGTCGAAGCTTGAGCAGCGCGATCGCGGTTTCGCCACTGAGCTTGTCTACGGATCGACCCGGATGCGGCGAGCCCTCGACTTCGCTGCCGATCGCTTCCTCAGCAAAGATCCACCCGACGCATTGCGAACGATGCTACGGATGGGCGCGTACCAGATCCTGTTCATGAACGTACCGGTCCACGCTGCCGTGGGTGAGACGGTGGAGCTGGCGCCGACCAAGTTCAAGCCCGTCGTGAACGCAGTGCTCCGCAAGATCAGCGGCAATCCTCCCAATTGGCCCGACCTGGCCACCGAGTTGTCGTACCCCGACTGGATCGTGCGGCGCTTCATCGCCGAGATGGGCGAGACCGATGCCTTCGAAGCGCTGACTCGCATGAATGTCGCCCCGACTGTCACGACGCGCGACGACGGCTACGTGCAGGATCGCAGCTCCACCTGGGTCGCCGACCTAGTCGAGGCGCAAAAAGGTGACATCGTGCTCGACCTCTGTGCCGCGCCGGGCGGGAAAGCCACCCGTCTGGCCGATAGCGCTGGGCTTGTGGTGGCGGCTGACCGTCAACCGCACCGGGCTCGTCTGGTCGCTGGCAACGTGCGTCGCCTGAACCAGCACAACGTGGCTGTGGTTGTTGCGGATGCAACTATCCCACCGTTTCAGCCAGCGTCGTTTGATCGGGTGCTCGTCGATGCACCCTGCTCGGGTCTAGGCGCGCTGCGGCGTCGCCCCGATGCCCGCTGGCGTATGACCTCCACCGGCGTTGACGAGCTGGTCTCAATACAACGTGACATTCTGGCAACGGCCCGCACGCTGGTGAAGCCCGGCGGCGTGTTGGTCTACAGCGTGTGCACCATCACGGCGGCAGAATCGATCGATCACGACGACGGCCAGTGGGAAACCCTTCCCACGCCCGAGCAACCGTGGCGTGCCTTTGGGCGAGGCGCCCGTCTGTTGCCCCACGACGACGACACCGACGGCATGGTCATCCTCCGCTGGAAACGCCCCGCCTGAGGGCTGAGCTGGTTTAGTTGTCGCTGGATTGCTTCCAGAGGTTGATGTTGGCGTCGGTGGCGTAGTGCTCGATCTCGGCCAACTCTTCGGTCGACAGCGCGGTGTTGGCGAGCGCGGCCACATTGTCTTCAAGTTGTTTCACGCTGCTGGCTCCGATGACGAGAGACGTCATGCGAGGGTCTCGCAGCGCCCACACCAACGCGAGCTGCGCGAGCGTCTGGCCTCGCGTTGCGGCCAGCGTGTTGAGTGCCCTCACCCGGGCCAATTTGTCCTCGGTGATCGACTCGGCACTCAGTGCGCCGCCGGTAGCGACCCGCGAATCAGCAGGGATGCCATCGATGTAGCGGTCGGTGAGCAGCCCCTGCGCCAGAGGTGAGAACGCTATGCAACCGGCACCGACTTCCTCCAACGCGTCGAGCAGATGATCGTCTTCTGTCCAACGGTTCAACAGTGAGTATGACGGCTGGTGAATGAGCAGCGGCACCTTCAACTCGGCCAGCAGGCGGGCCGCCTCACGGGTGCGAGCCGACGAGTACGACGAGATGCCTACGTACAACGCCTTGCCCTGCTGCACGACGGATGCCAGCGCGCCGACCGTTTCCTCCAACGGTGTTTCCGGATCAAAGCGGTGCGAATAGAAGATGTCCACGTAGTCGAGCCCCATGCGGCCGAGCGACTGGTCGAGGGAGGCCAGCAGGTATTTGCGCGAACCGAAGTTGCCGTAGGGGCCAGGCCACATGTCGTAGCCCGCCTTGGTCGAGATGATCATCTCGTCCCGGTAGGCGCTGAAGTCGGCGGCGAGGATGCGTCCGAAGTTTGCTTCGGCGGCACCGTAGGGCGGGCCGTAGTTGTTGGCTAGGTCGAAATGGGTGACGCCCAGATCGAACGCACGTCGACAAATGTCACGCTGGGTTGACCAGTTCCGATCGTCACCGAAGTTGTGCCAGAGACCCAGCGAGAGTGCGGGCAGCTTCAACCCGCTTCGCCCGCAACGGCGGTAGTCCATGGAGTCATAGCGGGTTGCGGCGGCAACGTAGGTCATCCCCCGACCATATGGTAATGCCACTCATCGAAGAAAGTCAGACGATCTGGCTGCAATAATTGGTCCGATGAAGTTCCACCACGACCCTGCTGCTCCACGGGAAGATCGACAAGATGATCACCATGCTTTCGGAGGGCTGATCGTGCTCCAAGCCAAAGTTCTCACCGTGTCCGACGGAGTTATTCACGGGACACGCAAAGACAAGAGTGGTGTGGCTCTGGTGGACTGCTTGATCCGTCACCAGTTTGAGGTGGTCGATCAACGCGTGGTCGCCGACGGCGTCGAATCGGTGGCCGAAGCACTTACCGCGATGGCCGACGGTTTTGCGGGTGTCATCGTGTCAACGGGCGGCACCGGTTTCACCTTGCGGGACCTCACGCCCGAAGGAACCAAGCTGGTGATCGAGCGCGAGGCCCCCGGTCTGGCTGAAGCCATGAGGTTGATCAGTCCGCTCGGCCGCCTCAGCAGGGGAGTAGCCGGAATTCGTGGTCTGTCGGTCATTCTCAATACGCCAGGCTCACCCAAGGGATGTGTCGAGCAGCTGGAAGCCGTTATCGACATCTTGCCCCACGCGCTGCGACTGCTAGCCGAAACGCCTACGGATCACTGAGGCACTTCTTCTACACTCTGCGGCGTGCTGAGACTCGTCCTGCCGAAAGGCTCCCTCGAAAAGGCCACGCTTGAGCTGTTTGAGAGCGCTGACCTGGGTGTTTCGCGCTCGTCCAGTGTGGCGTACAAGGCCAGTATCGACGACCCACGCATCGATGAAGTCCGTATTCTGCGGCCACAAGAGATCCCCACCTATGTCCAGGAGGGCATGTTCGACCTCGGAATTAGCGGGCGGGACTGGGTGACCGAATCCGGTGCAGATGTCGTGAGTCTCGGCGAATTGAACTACTCGAAGGTTTCGAGACAACCGGTGAAAATCATCATCGCGGTCTCCGCTGATTCACCATGGCAGACCGTGAAGGACATGCCCGCAGGCGTTCGCATCAGCACCGAATACCCCGAGCTGACCCGACGGTTCTTCCGCGACCTGGGCATCGAAGCAGACATCCGCCTGTCGTACGGGGCCACCGAAGCCAAGATCCCCGAGATTGCCGACGCCATCGTCGATCTCACCGAAACCGGTCGGGCTCTGCGCGCCGCAGGCCTGCGCATTCTCGATGTGATGATGGTGAGCTACACCGAGGTTGTCGCCAACAAGGCCGCGTACGCCGATCCGGCCAAGCGTCATGCCATGGAGCAACTCATGACATTGCTAAACGGCACGCTCGAAGCGCGTGACAAGGTTCTGGTAAAGCTGAACGTAAGCGACGAGGCTTTCGACGCGGTCATAGCCAAGGTGCCATCCATGAAGTCGCCCACCGTCTCCAAGCTCGCTGGCGGAGGTTACGCAGTGGAGACCGTCGTGGAAAAGCGCACCATCAACACGTTGATCCCCGAGTTGAAAGACGCCGGCGCCACCGACATTCTCGAGCTCCCGTTGTCAAAGATCGTTCACTGATGCGGGGCATCGTTGAGGAGTTTGACGACTCCGCGGGCATGGGCTGGATCGTGGACGACGACGGCAATCGTCGCTTCTTTCACTGCACGCAAATCGCTGACGGCACCCGCACCATTGACGTCCACGCCCCGGTGGCCTTCGCCCTGCTTCCCTACCTAGGCCGCTACGAAGCGACCGAGATCACCAAGTTGGCCAAAGCGTCCAGCTAGCCACCCCGGTCAAGCGGAGAGTCGTCTGCCGCCGTAAGGCTGGATCGCCATACAACGTCCACCTGCCCGGACATTTTAGTTTTGGTGTGTATCTGATGGGATACAGGCGCGGAGAAAAATTGGGTTCTTGGCCTGTCCAACTCCTCGGTACTCACCGGCGGCCATGCGACCGCACTTCCTTCGCATTGTCACCACCACGCCCGCTGAGTACCGGCATTGCTTGGCGAACTGTTGAGTGCTGCTATTCCGCTGGCTCGGCGGGGATGGTGGACTTGATCTGGACGAAGGCTAGGCGGATTTGGTGGAGGGCGTCTTTCAGGATGCCCGAGTTCTCACCCATGCGATCGCCGAGTCCTTCCACCAGGCAGGCAAGCGCGTCGATACCCAGCGCGGCGTCGGCCAGGCGGGGCGGTTGGGCCGACAAATGGATGGCCGCCAACTCGTACAGGCCCATGGCATGGTTGGCTACTACGGTCTCAGCGGGAGCCTCCGACACCCGCCGCCGGGCGTCCTCCAGGGCCTCGGCCATTTCGGCCGCGTCGTCTTCAAAGTTGTCAGCTACCTGTTCGCTACTCACCTGCGCTACGATAGACGCCTACAACCGAGGAAAGCGGGGCCGATGCTGTTACGGACCCCACCTGGCCATCTGAGATGCGTCCAGGTCGATATTCGAGCACAGGGTTACTCCCCTGTACGCGGGCGTCGGCTTTTGTCGGCGCCTTGTCCGTTCTGGGAGGAGAAAGCCCTTTGTGCAGGAGTGAATACCAATAGCAACGCCCGCGAATACCGAACCTCGGTTTAACGACCGCATCCGAGCCCGCGAAGTCCGAGTCATCGGACCAGACGGGGACCAACTCGGCATCAAAACGTTGATCGACGCCCTATCACTCGCCCGAGAGCTTGAACTCGACCTCGTCGAAGTCGCGCCCCTGGCCACGCCGCCCGTCTGCAGAATCATGGACTACGGCAAGTTCCGATACGAAGAGTCACAGAAGGCAAAAGAGTCACGGAAGAAGAGCGTCAGTACCTCAATCAAGGAGATGAAGTATCGCCCCAAGATTGGTACCGGAGACTTCGACACCAAGACTCGCAAGGTC
>JAYTKG010000051.1:0-3059 GCA_043730435.1 Acidimicrobiia bacterium
GCGTTGGATGAGCGGGAGCGTGGCGACGCTGGGCCGGTCGTCGTTGCGTTGGTAGCGAGCGAGTGCGGTGGGCACGTGTTCGTCGCCGCTGAGGCTTTCGACGTAGCTGAGTCCTTCGAGGTCGCTCATTCCGGGGAACCAAATCTTGGTGAGGAAGTTCGTCAGCAGCACGTCGGACCGAGGCCCGAACTTTGCTTTGATTTGCGCGATTGACTGCCAGATCGTTACGAGCTGTACGCCCATGCCTGCGAGTGTTGAAGCCCAGACGGGTAGGTCGTCGAGGCGCATGTTGCCTGCTTCGTCGATGAGTAGCAAGATCTCCGGGTTGATTGTCTGTCCGCTTAGGTTTCGCTGGTTGACTTGCCCGACGAGGTCGCCGATGAGTCCGCCGAGTACTCCGGCTGATCGTTCGTGGTCGATGAGCGGTGCGACGATGTAGAGCGTGTTTGGTCCTGAGCAGAGCCAGTCGAGGTCGATGTCGCACGACGATGCTGACTCGGCGATGCCGAGGTCGACCCAAGGCCACACGATGTTTGCCGCTGTTGAATAGACCGGCGAGATCGAGCGTGGCTCTTTTTGCCAGAGGCCGACCAGCGTCGTTTCTGCGAAGCGTGCGAGAGATCGTTTAGCGGGATCATTCGATGTGGCGAGTGCTTGCACGAGTGGGGCGGCTTCGCCGGTTCGCTTGTCTGTTGGTCGATCTTCGGCGGCGACCCATGTTGCGACGTCGTGCATCGTCTTGTTTGAACCGGCGGCAACGGCGAGCAATCCGGCGAGAAGAATTTCGGCTTGCTTGCGCCAATGATCGCCGCCTTCGATGGTCGATGACGATGGTGCGGCTTTCACCAGGTGTGATGCCGCTCGCATTGCGCCTTCGCGTGTTCCGCATCCTCGTAGTGGGCTCCATGTTGCAGTTCCGAGGCGTGCGGCGTTGGTTGGGTCGAAGACTTTCACATCGGCGTTTGGAAGTGATGATCGTTGTTTGAGCGTGTCGTCGAGAAGGTCGCTCTTCACGGAGACGATGATCGCTGGGCCGCCCCAGTGTGCGATTTGTTGTTTTGCGAGTGTGCTTTTGCCGGATCGTGATGGGCCGATTGCGGCGACGCCACCGCGTCCGTTGCGAACGTCGCGACCTGGCTTGCTCTTCGCGGTCCGGTGCGCTTCAGCGACGACATACTTTCGGCCGAGCTTGCCGAGTAAGAGCCGGTCCGGCGGTGGAGACTTAACCAGCAGCGGTCGAAGGTCGCGGGGCTTTGCGAATTGGGCGTTGGTTTGTACGCCGAGTCGTTCGCGCCGGTCGAGTGTGTCGCGTGGTCCGCGGAACACCCGGATGAGCAACACTGCGACTGCCACGGTGGCGGCGAACACGATGAATGTGGATAGCCAGTAGCGCACTGGCCCGGGAAGTGCGGCTGCGGCTTCCGGTGGCCAAGCACGCTCGGGCTGGCCCATCGTCTTCGGTAATCGGGTGATCGCTCCGAGAACGATTTTCGTGGATGCGGGAAATGGGTGCTGGTGTCGGATGAGGGCGGAGAGTTCGGCTCCGGCCCAGATGATCGCGGCGAAGCAGGCGGCGACGAGAAGAAGGGCGAGGATCGGGCCTTCTGGGCCTTCGTTGTTGGATGTGGCCGGGCGTTGGTTGTTGTTCATGGTTTCCCTTAGAGGTTGTGGTCGGGTGTGAAGTCGATGGCGGCGGTTTTGGCTGCCGAGTGTTGAAGTGAATTGATGAAGGCGTCGAGGGGGCTGCGTTCTTGGGCGGCCTCGGCGTGGGGGAGTGCGTGCTCGGGTGGCTCGGCGCGCACGATGTAGGCGCGGTTGGCGTTGCGTCCTCGGGTTAGCGCTGTGTAGCCGTGTTCTTGTGCGTAGGTGTCGTCGCCGAGTACGAAGACTTCGTCGACGGTGATGCCTTGGGCTTTGTGGATCGTGGTGGCGTATCCGTGGGTGAGATGTTCGGCGGCGTAGTCGAGCGGAATGGTGACCTCACCGCCTCGGCGGAGATTGACGGTGAGGCCCTCATCGGTAAGCTCGCGTACGGTTGCTCGGTCGCCGTTGAGGATGCCGATGCGGTAGTCGTTGTGGAGGGCAACGACGGTGTCGCCTTGTGCGTATTCGTGATCGTCGAGTCGCAGGATTATTTCGCCGAGTTGGCCTGTTGCTCGGAGCAGTTCTCGGGCGCGATCGTTGAGGTCGTCGACCATTGATCGGCGTGGGGCGACCATGAGTACGTCTTGTCCGGCGTTGCGGGATTGGTGCCAGTCTGCGACGAGTCCGTCGCGGAGGTGGTCGGCGTTGTCGGCGGTCACGATTCGTCCGTGGCGGTGCAGCCTGTTGATTGCTCTTTCGATGTCACCGGCGCGGAGTTCGGCGGCGGCTTGTCGTTCGATGGGGTCTTGTTGTCGGCGGTTCTCGGTGAGGGTGTGCGGTTGGAGCCGAGTGGCAAGCGCGCTGAATAATCCTCCGGCGTCTATTTCGGGGAGTTGTTTGTTGTCGCCGACGAGTACGACTTTGGTTGAGGTTTGTTGGGCGCGTTCGATGATGTTGGCGAGCTTGCGGGTGCCGACCATTCCTGCTTCGTCGATCACGAGCACGGTTTGTCGGTCGAGCCGCTCGTAGCCTGCGTCGATTGCGCCAAGGAGCCGATCGATGGTCTGTGAGGGAATGCCTGAGCTGGCTTGTAGCTCGGCGGCAGCACGGGCTGAGGGTGCTGCGCCGATGGTCCTGAACCCTGCTTCGTCCCATGCGGCGCGTGAGGCGTCGAGCATTGTTGATTTGCCGTGTCCGGCTGGTCCGATGACGATGTCAACTGCGTTGCCGGATCGGGCCAGTCCGGTTACCGCGGCTGCTTGGTCGCTCCCGAGGGAGGGTCGGGCGGCGAGTGCTTCGTCGATCAGGTGTGTCGGAACTATTGCCAGGTTGCGTTGTCGTCCGTTCAGCGCAGTTTCGACGGTTCGTTGTTCTAACGCGAGGATCTCCGGTGTGGTCCATCGGTCGGGGCCGAGGGGAATGGCGTGACCGGACCGAATGAACGTTTCGGTGGCGCGTTCGATATCAGGGAGTCG
>JAYTKG010000052.1:0-2760 GCA_043730435.1 Acidimicrobiia bacterium
CTGGAAGGCGGCTACCGAGACCGAGAAGGGTGAGCGCAGCCGTGAGACGGCCGAAAAAGATCGCTAACTTTGCCTCGCCCGACGCAAAGCCCTCCCGACAAACCAATCGGGCCAACAACAGCGCCGGCCGAAATGAATACCAAAATGACCAGTTGAACCGGCGCCTATGAGACATGCCAGATCTATGGTTCGATCGGGACGACGCCGATCTTAAGCTCGTACCCAAGGGCGGCAAAGTAGCGCCGAACGGTGCCAAGCTGAGCTGTGTCGAGGTCACGTGACTCAAGCTGGGCGACCGCTGACGCCGTCACACCAACATCCGATGCAACGTCCTTCTGAGCGACACCAACCAGCGCACGGATTGATCGCAGAGCATCGTCACCGTCGAACAACGTCGCCAACCGGCTGTTGATTCGGGCGAGTTCTGAATCGCCAACATTGATCCCCTGGAGGATGTCATCAACCTCTTCGAAACTTGTTCCAATAGTGGTCGGCGAAGACTTGCGAGCCATGCCCCCACTTTAGCTACATCTAAAGTAGAACGCAACTGGCTAGTCGTGGCGTGAGGCGACAATTTCACTGCGGACCTCACCAAACACTGGGGCAATTTATTGAACGATGCCGAACCGCACCTGCGGAAGAAGCGCGTCGTGTCGACGGTCGATGAGGTATCTGATGTCAGCTACGACTACTTCGAACAGGGGCGGATCGCTGGCCTGCAGCGCTTCGAGGCTCGCCTTAAACAGCTGGGATCGAATGATCTTCATCGCCTCCCAAATTACAGCAGGGGCACCGAATGTTTGTGTAACCGCATCATCGGCGCAACGTACACAGCTCGTAGCGGCAGGAAGAGTGATCGCCAGTTTTACGATGCTCGTCGGGATATCGACGTTCGCCGTCGTAACAGCGAAGATCGCCCAGTTCCTGGTGAGGTCCGAAAAGACGGATACGACCGAGCCGCCATAGTGTCGGTCGCCGACTGACCTAAAGCCGAGCAGAATGATCACCCATGGGCTCCCACCCCGACTCGGGCGATCCTCAATCCCGGCTGAGCGAACTGCGCCACGCAACCGTTCGGCGTGCGGCGAGTCTCGCTATCAGCTTCGATGACATTGTGGAGGCCGCAAGCGATGTCGCCACCGATGATGAGCACGATCCTGAAGGCCACACCATCGCCTGGGAGCGCCAGCAGCTCGCAGCACTCCTCAACGAAACGAAGAGCACGCTCAGCGACATCGATGCGGCCGAGCAGCGTGTCGTCGACGGACTGTACGGAATTTGCACAATCTGCGGCCGCGAGATCGCAGCCGAGCGCCTGGATGCGCTGCCAGCCACGCCCACCTGCGTCACCTGTGCTAGGTGAACCCAGCATCCTCGCGTGTTCAACCCGCCGATTCGGTCATGCGGAACTGACTATGGCGAAGCCTTCGGCGATGGCTGCGTTGCGCAGGTTCTTGTCGAAGACTGCGAAGGTCTCAATGGATGGGTCGGCGCGGCGGGCAGCAATGGCACAGGCAAGTTGGACGGCGTCGTAGGCCCGTAATCGGTGCCGCGCTGCGTGGCGAGCCGCGTCGATCAACGTCGGTTCATTGTGCGACACCACGGCGAAGATAGGGCCTGCGTCCTCGTCGCCGTGGTAGTCGTGCTCGAACGCGCTAACGAGCAGGGCAGCATCGTCTACATCCAACTCACCGGTTCTGGTCTTTCCCCAGAACGCGGCGGGCACCTCGACCCGGGCAAGGTTGGCGATCACGATTGGATCGGCGATGGCCCGCACCACTTCGTGCCCAACCTCGGCAACGTAGAGTTTCACGAGAGCCGATGAGTCGGCGAAGACAGTCAACGTCCGTCGGCGACATAGTCGCTGAGAGCTCGCCCAGTTGCTGCGCGTGCCCCTGCCGCAGCGATTGCGTCTGGCGAGGGCCGCCGACCGGGCATGCGGGCCGCAGTGACAAGTAGGCCGGCGCGGCTCAGCCGTTCCCGAACGCGTTCTGCGGCCGAGTCGGCAAGATCCGGATCGGTCGCGGCGTCAAGCACGGAGGTGACGTAGTCGTTCATCGAACGTCCGACCTCGGCGGCCGAGGACTTGACCCGACGAATGAGATCATCGGTTGCACGGATGGTGAGCTGAGCCATGCAGGCATGGTAGCAGGCATGAGTCGGAACATGCGGCTGTCGTCGAACATAACGGCTTGAAGCCGTCCCTAGCTCTCGGTCTGTGCGGTCTAGCCCTTCTTCTTCTTGTCGTCGGGATCGCGCAGAACGCCCTTGGCGAGGGCTTCGTCCAGGAAGGTTTCGGCCTCGTCGGTGGATACCTTGAGCGCTGGCGCTATCTCGGAGATCAGGTTGATTCGGGCGCGCTCGTACATGGTGCGCTCAGCGGCTGACAGTGCCGCATCACGGTTGCGCGCCGCGAGGTTTCGGACCACTTCGGCCACCTGGTAGACGTCACCCGACTTCAGCTTCTCCTGGTGGTTCTTGAAACGACGCGACCAGTTGGACGGCACGCGCGGGTCTGGCTTGGACAGCACCGCCACGAGGTCTTCGAGTTCGTCGGAGTTGACCGGTGGGCGCACGCCGACCTGGTCGACAGAGTCGAGCGGGACCGAAAGCGTCATCTCACCGATGATGGAGCGGAGGATGAGATACTCCTTCGTCTCGCCAAACATGGCCTTCTTCTCGGTGCCTTGCACCAGACAAGCGCCATGCTGCGGATAGATGACGGTGTCACCCTTCTTAAACTTCACGGCTCTCCAACGG
>JAYTKG010000053.1:0-5949 GCA_043730435.1 Acidimicrobiia bacterium
TGACGTCTTTGCCGTCCTCATCCACCACGCGGACCTCGGTGTGGAAGAAGCCCTTGCCGCACGAGCCGGCGCGCTCGACTGCGTCATCGCCGATGATGAGGCAGCCGGGTCCGCAGGTTTCGGTGAGGCCGTACACCTGGTGAATCTCAATGCCCATCTCCTGGTAGGTCTTGATGAGGCTGACGGGCACGGGCGCGGCGCCGCTCATCACCCAGCGCAATGAGGAACAGTCATGCTTGTCAGGGTCATAGACGGCCAGCATGAACTGGAGCATGACCGGCACCATGAGCGTGGTGGTGACCTTCTCGCTTCCCACCAGTTCCCACGACAGCTTCGGATCGAACGCCTTCAGCACCACGAGGGTGACGCCACGGTAGAGCGAACCAAGCACGGGCGACAGGGCCCCGACGTGGAACATCGGAAGGGAGATGAGGTAACGATCGGCGTAGTGGATGTCGGCGGTGGCAGCGATAGTGAGCATCGACCACATCACCGTGTTGTGCGAATGCATGACTCCCTTGGGCGTGCCGGTGGTGCCAGAGGTGTACATGATGAAGAGGAGGTCATCGTCGGCGCCACGCAGGGGCGGCTCGTCGTCGGATGCCATGGCAGTCCAGGCGTCGAAGTTGGCAGCGAAGTCACCGGCCGCCCCGCCGACATGCACCCACGATTCGACCCGGGTGCGCTCGCCGCGGCTGTTGAGTTCGGCCGCCGCTGCTGCGAACTCTTCGGAGTAGAGCAGAACCTTGGCGCCGGAGTCGGCCAGGATGAACTCAAGCTCGTCTGGCACGAGGCGCCAGTTTAGCGGCACGACAACGGCACCGATCTTGGCCGCACCGAAGAAGGCCTCGACGAATTCGGCGCCGTTCATCAACAGCAGCGCCACCCGGTCACCCTTGCGAACACCTAGGCCGAGCAGTGCATTCGCGACGCGATTGGTGGCCTCGTTGAGCTGGCGGTACGTGAGCCGGCGGCCGTTCATGGGCTCGACAATGGCTTCCAGCTGTGGGCTTAGATAGGCCCGCTTGGTGAGCAGGCTGCCGACGTTGATGTCCATGAGATCTTGTCCCTTACGCTCCGGCCGAATGGAATGGATGTGTCGCGCGACACACGGCCAGCCTAGGTGATTTTGCGTCGCACTCGTCGGGCTGGGCTTAGCAACCCTGGGCTGCTTGTGTTGCCTGGGCTCCCAGTTCCGGCGGCAGGTCGCCGGTGCGGAACACCTCGTCGTCAAGTGTGGTGCCGTCGATGACGAGATGACCACCGAGTACGGCGCATGACGCCCGCTTCTGGTCCTTCAGGCCATCACGTTCGGCGTGGCGGTAGAGCACCTGATCGGTCTGACTCAACCGATAGATGGCTTCAAAGATGCCGGTCTTGGGAACCGGTGCAGCTACACCCGGGTCGCACAATTCCACCAGCACCGAATCGGTGTCGGCGGTGACCGTGGCCTGCGAGCCGAGCTCGGCCCACGCTTGGTAGGCACGGCTGAGCAGTGCGGTGTCCGCGGCGGTCTTGCCACCAACTCGAGTGTCCACGCAGATCTGGTCGTTTCGCCGAACGATGCGGATGACTTCGTCGCCCCACCCGCTGGCTGCCCGCCACGCATCGATCGGGTCAAGTCGGCTTGAGAGCGTGAGGAACGTCGACAGCGTGCCGACGGACTGGTAGCCGAAGAGGTCCGCTGGCGGCAGGGCCTTCACAGTGGCATCGCCTTCGAACCCGGAAAGTGGAGCCTCGGACTGGGTCTCGGGAACGAACGGCAGCACCACCGCGGCCTCATCGCTCGGCGGAGTCTTGAAGGCGGCGTTAAGGCGCTCGATGCCGCCGAGGTGGCGTAGTGTGCCAACCATCAGCGCACCCAGTTCGTAGGGGGCGCCGAACTGAACCTGGAGCGCGTCGGGTGTGTTGTCCAGTGTGTTTGATCCGGCCGGATGCTCGGCGTTGTACACGGCGTCCTGCTCGGTCTCGGACAACGAGCCAATGTAAGCGTTCTCAATGTCGCGGGCGTCGCCTTCTAGTAACGACTTGACGGCGAAGTCCTGCTCGTCGCTCTCGATGCCGTTGCGCACCTTCTTGATCGAGAACTGTTGGTCCTGCAGCGCGTGGGTGAGCTCATGCACGATGGTCACCTTTGCGTATGGCGTCAGCTCGGTACCGCGAACACGCATCTTCTTGTCGATATCGTCGTAGTAGCCGGTGACGTTACTCACGAAGTCTTCTTCGGCCTTCGCGCTGTTGTAGTCGGGCCCCACAAAACCGCGAGCCCGAAGCACGGCCTCATGCACCTTGTCGCGAGCTGGGTTGGCTGTCGGACGGATGCCGGTGATGGCGGCTACGAACTGCTGCTCGGTCATGAATTCAAACGGCACCGGATGCTTGAACTTCAGCCCGCGTTCGGTCTCCACGAACGTCGCCAGATCAGTCACCCGCGGGTCCCACGCCTTGGGGACGGCGGCCTGGTGAGTGCGAGGGTGGACGACGAGCCAGAGGAAACCGCCCACAACCAAGATGGCGACGAGCGGTAGCCAGTTGCGTTTCTTCGGCGGCGCCGATGAGGAGCCCGTCGGCACCCAGCCGGGTGGCGGAGGAGGTGGCAGCGGATGCCTCGGCGGCGGCGCCCAGGTTGGGGGAGCCCACGGATCCGGCGGCGGCAGCGTCATTGGTGATCTGTCGGCCGAAGGCGGTCTGGTTTGAGCATCCACGGCCTCTCTCGTGCGGTCGTCACTTCTTCAGCAAACGCACAGGTTCGTGTCCACTTGTGGACATGTCCACATTTTGGCATTGCGCGTGCGGGAATAAGAGCCGAAGATGAGAAACAACAAGAACGTGCTGGTTCGCAGCAAGCGAACAAGCGGACACTGAAAGGTTTCCTCAGGACGTGAAGCACTTCTGAAAAATTTTCGCCGAGTCCACTTCGCTCGGTAACACAATCTCGAATCCCGCCCGCGGCCACCCAAACGCAGGCGGGATTCGTGGTTTTTCCGGTCAATCGCGGAGGCGGTGGAGGGCGGCGCCGATGAGGGCGGCGCGGTTGTCCACTCCGAATACCTCGCAAAGTTCGTCCACCCGACGGCGCACGGTGCGGGGGTGCATTTTGAGGATGCGGGCAATGACATCGTTCGGGCGGCCGGCCATCACGTTGGACAACACCATCTTGTGCGACTCGCTGAGGTTGTCGTCGGGCGAGAGGTTGGTGATACCAATCGGGATAGCCGTGGTCCACATCGTCTCGAACAGATGCAGGTAGGTGTTCACCATCGGCTGGGCTGTCGTGTACACCGCAGTGGCTTGGGCATCGCAATTCATGATCAACAGCGCCGAGCGGTCAATGAGTACCGCTTGGGACGGAATGGTGGCGGTCACCCGTGCCAGCACACCGATCTCGGATTCCTCTAGTGCCGCACGCAGAAACAACTCGTCATCGAGCACCGATCGCTCGTAGAGAAAGCGGATGGTGACGCCCCGTTTGACCAGATCCTCGGGCGCGAAGGTGAGTTGCTCGGGGTTGTCATTGTGAACATCGGGGCTGCTGTCGGGTTGCATGATGCTCAGCTCGCTGCGCGCCCCCGTGAAAGTGGCGTTGATCTTCATTGACCGTTGCTCGCGGGTGCTGAACTCTTCCACCACTTCCGATGTACCGGTGCGTTGGGCGAAGCGACGATCCTGGCGGGCCAGCAACGCCAGGTCGCGTTCAACCGCGGCGGTATCGGGGCGTTGACTCAACCACAGGTGCGTCATGGAGGCCAACGAACGCACGATGGGTACCTCAGGCGGGAGTGCCACCAGCAGGTCGGTGACCGGGTCAAGCACAACGAAACCAGCCGCTAAAAGTTCCTTGGCCGCTTGGCCGCGGCCGTCAACCGACTTCTCGGCCAGCAGATCCTGATATGCCTCTGCCGCCTCGGCCGACAGGATCCAATCCAGCGGCCGTTGTCCTTGTTTTTCATCGCCCAACGTTGTTCCCACCCCTTACTCAACAGTAGTACCCGGTTGGGTTCACGCCCGAAGTCGGCGTGGGCCATCGGTACGTGACTATCGGCAGGTGAGGTCCTTGGTAGGGGCCACCCCGAGGGTGTTTTCCTTCACGTCGACCACCGCAGTGGTCGAGGGCGTGGAGGTGTTGGGTGAAAAGCCGCTCGTGGTCGTGCTGTTCTCGACGGTTGTCGCCGTGCTGGTGGTTCCGCTGACGAGGTCGGAGTTGAGCGGAGCGTCGGCCAAACGAGCCTGGCCGCGGAACACGGTGAGAATTTTTTTGTTGTACGACGAATTGACATCAAAGTAGAGCGGATCGCTGTCGGTTGAACTCTCAATGCGGTAGCTACGGATTTTGGCGGGATCGAACCCCTTCAGCTTGGCGGCCAGATTCAGCATGTCGTTCACGGTGAGGTCCTTGTCGACCTTTACCCGTTTGGTAGCGGCATCGATGAGTTTCTGGGCAACCGTTGGTCGGGACACACCTCTGTCGATTGCCTTGGCAATGGCGCGCTTCACAAAATCCTGTTGGCGGGCGATTCGCCCGAAGTCCGACACACCGTCATCCACCCACCGTTTGCCGTCGAAATACTCGTAGTACCGAGAACGGGTGTAGGCCAAGCCCTCATCTCCGAGGAAGGTATGGCAGCCGACGTCAAGAATCTCCAAGCCCGTATGAATGTCTCGTGCCGGAAAAGCAAACGGCACGCTGACACCGCCGACCGCGTCGACGATGTCTTTGAACGCGCAGAAGTCAACGTTGATGTAGTGGTCAACTTCGACCTGGAAGTTCTGCTTGATAGTGGACACCAAGCGGGACGGGTTGGCGTTTTGAAAGACCGAGTTGATCTTGCCGCTGCTGTTGGAGCCAGCCAGCTTCACCCAAAGGTCCCGAGGGAACGACAAGATCGCGGCCTGGCTGGCCTCCGGGTCGGCCCGGATGAGCATGATGGTGTCGGAGTTCTCGCCCGTGTCACGACCGTCGTACAGCCCGCCGTAGTAGGGGGAGTCAGGGGAAATGCACCCACGGCTGTCGGATCCGACGATAAGGAAATTCTGTGCCTTGAGATCGATGACCGGCAGCGGGGCTTCGGTACTGGTGGTGGTTTCACCGGGAACCGTGGTGACCGGATCGATCGGCGTGGTGACAGATGGGGCTTGGCGAATGTCGACGCGCTGGAGCTGGCCGAGTTGATGGTTGGCGTAGCCAAGCCCGGCGGCCAGGCTCAGGCAGGCAACCCCGGTAGCCGAGGAGGCAGCCAGCGACAATCGCTGAGGCCAGGTCCGCCGAAGGCGATGCCGTCTAAAAACGCCCAAGGGGGACATCCTTGTCATCTACCCGAAGGGACATGGTGGGCCAACAGTATATGTTCTGTCTCAAGCGGGGGTGTCGGGCATTGAGACGACGGGCAACTACGGTCGAGTTCGATGATTTTCGCCGCCAGTGCCCTCTGGATCAGTCGCCTCGACCGCCTCCATCTCCTCACCCCGCTTCGCATCGCGCTCATGCTGCTTGCGGCCGTTGTGGCGACGGTGATTGTCCGGTTACTGGTAAGCCGCCTCGTAAAGCGCATCCCGATGATGCACGACCGAGTCCGAGCCGATCAGCGCGGCCGCACGCTAACAGCAGTGCTGCGCTCAACCCTGGTGGCCTCTATTTGGTTAATCGTGGCTATCACCGTGCTCGGCGAAGTTGGCGTCAACCTGGGCGCGTTCGTTGCAACCGCAACTATTATAGGCGGTGCGTTGGCATTCGGTGCCCAGACCCTTGTGCGAGATGTGATCGCAGGGTTCTTCATGATCGCCGAGGATCAGTACGGCGTCGGCGACGTGGTTGATCTCGGCCACGCGGCTGGCACGGTCGAGCAGATTACGCTGCGCGCCACCCGGGTTCGTGACGGCGAGGGTCGGGTGTGGTTTGTGCCGAACGGGCAGATCGTTCGGGTCGCCAACCTCTCGCAGGAGTACGCGAAC
>JAYTKG010000054.1:0-5604 GCA_043730435.1 Acidimicrobiia bacterium
GCCGCTTGCGCAGCGAGCAGCACTACCGCGATCGGCAGCGCCGTAGCCAAGACCCCGGCAACAGCCGGCGCGTTCTTCGCCGAATCGCAAAACGCACACACACAGATCGAGCCCGGCGCAACAACCACGACCACACTTCCCAGAGCGGACCGATCCGAAACAAGCGCAGTTTCTGCCGCAGTCCGGTTCCTTGAGTTGGATGAGGCGCTCTTCCCCAGCGTCTCTCCAACTGAGGCCCGCACCATGTCCGACTCAATCACCTCAACCAATGCACGAGAGCGATTAGGTAAGCGCGCAGAACAACACCAACGCGAACTTCTCGCCAAAGGCGATCTTCAAGGACTCATCCTCCGCATCGCTCCGATCAGCGTCCGAGTACGAAACCACACCCTAACTTCATCGACCATCGACATCTTCTTTCTGCGGCTCTGGTCGTTCCCAAAAAGCGGCGCACTCGACGACTACGCAACCGCACAACTTGATCTCGTTTGGGAAACAAACCAATGGCGACTCGCCGACTCATCGGTGATCGACGGCCCCTACCCCATCGCACGATTCACATCACGCCCCGTGTTGGCCTCAACGGCGAAACGATTCGAAGACTCACTCACCGGTTACGACGACAAGGAGCTCTACCGATGAGCGTCCTCGCCGATATTGGTATCGGACCAATCAGCATCCCAACTCCCGGAGATGTCGTAACAGCGCTTAAGAACGCAGTCGTTGATGTCGCCGACGCGGTGTTCGACAAGATCATCGAATGGATCGCCGGGCTCCTCGCCGACGCCGTCAGCAAAGTCACCGAAGCACTCGTAACCCTCCTCAAAGTCATCCGCCCATCACTCACCCCGGGCGGAGCCATCGAGAACGCAGCGACCATCCAGAAATCGGTGCTCGGCTTGGCCGCTTCCCTGGTGACGTTGTTCTTCGTGTTCCGCATCATCCACGGACTCATCACCGGCCAAGCGGGCCAAAGTCTGCGAGCGACCCTCGTCGACCTACCGATGGTCATAGTCGGCACCCTGTTCTTCGGGTTCCTCTGTTACCTGTTGCTTGCGCTCGTCGACCAATTCTCTGATCCACTCATCACTGAGTACGCGACGACGCTCAACACCACTGTTGGTGAGTTGTATTCGAAGGACGGCATCGTGCAAGGCGGAATCTTCGTCATCATCTTCTCGCTGCTCTACATCGTCGCTGCCGTATTCTTGTGCTTCGAGCTGTTCGTTCGATCCTCACTCATCTACTTGGTCGTGATGTTCGCGCCACTTGCGATCGCCACTCGTATTTGGGGGCCAACGCGTTCCTATGCACGCAGAGCAACCGAAACCGCAGTTGCATTGATCTTCTCGAAACTCGCCGTTGCCGTGACGTTGGCTACCGGTGCTTCATCGATGCAAGGTGCAGCTGATAGCGGCGGGAACGTGGCCATGATTCAGGGGTCGGCGATCTTGCTGCTCGCTGCGTTCATGCCCTTTGCATTGATGCGGGTCATCCCCATGATGGAAGGAGCAGTTGCTGGCGAAGGCGTGGCACGGAACATGGGGATGAAGGCTGCCGGTGGAGGTGTCCTTGCTGGCGGTGCTGCCGGGATGGCATCCAAGCCCGTTACGTCGATGGCAAAGCGTGTCAGAGGAAGCTCGGGATCTGGAGGCGGTGGCGGTTCGTCTGAAGGAGCACCGGAAGCTGGCGGAGGTGTTGGGCCGGCTGCGGGAGGCCGGTCCGCTCCGTCCCCGTCGTCGAAGCCACCATCGGGAGGCGGCAGTAGTGGTGGAACGTCTTCGCCACCGAATGGCGAATCGAGTTCTCGAACTGGCGCTTCGGGAACGACTCAAGGATCGAACCCTTCTGTTGAGCCGTCAGCCAATCCACGATCAACCTCGACCAACCCTTCGACACGCCCGTCAACGCCCAGCCCTTCAACGACCGACAGAAGCGAACCTGAATTTGCGCAATCAGTTGCGCAGTCAGCATCAACAAGCCAGTCGACAACCGGCACTTCATCGACGAGTAGCAATAGTTCTACGTCACCGTCGACGGGCGCAAAATCAATTCCGGTCTCGCCAACCCTCGCATCGACGGGGCGACCGGCCGAGGTCCAACCGTCGAGCCCAACACCAACGAAAACATCATCGAGCCCATCGCCCACAACCGGGCCCACTCAGCCCGAGCGAGCGCAACGGCAGCCGAACGCATCCAAACCGACTGAAAACGTATCGCCCACACCGACCGCCGCGACGACTTCGAAACCGGCCTCCGTTCCGATAGCGAAAAGTAGAACAATCGCACGGCCAGCGTTGAAGCCTTCGGGGAACGAGGACCTCGCATGAGTTCCCCCGCCTCGCCCATCCCCGAACGAACCTGGTACCGAATCTCTCCGATCGATGAAACAGGAGTCTTCCTTGGGCTCTCACTCCCGCAGCTCATCGTCGGATGTGTTGCTGCGTTGATAGGCGCACTGATGATGGTCTTCATATCGGTGCCACTCGGCATCGTGACCGTCATCATGTTCGGCGGACTCGCCCTCGCACGTCACACCGGCGAGCCGGTTTTGCATCAACTGCCAACTGTCGGACGGCTGGTCCGCAACGGAGCCCGACCGAAAACCTGGTTCCAACCGCTCCCCCTGCTGGGCCCTACGACTAACTCGAAGAAGCTTCCACCGCCATTGGCGAGGCAGGAACTTCTGACTGTCAACCCGGTGACCTATGGAGTCGACATTCAAGGACCTGTTGCCGTCATCCGAGAAGCAAAGGCTGGCCTCTACGCCATCACGTTGCGCATCTCTGGTCGACAGTTCGGTTTGTTGGAAGAACACGCCCAGGACCAACAACTGGCTCAGTGGTCACGAGTTCTGCACGGGTTCGTGGCCGAACGTCCGACGATCGCCTCGGTTCGTTGGTCACAATGGGCATCGCCATCGGGTATCGAAGAGCAACGTGAATGGCTCGATCGCAACCTGGCCGGGCAACACCTTCCCGACGTGCTGGCGTCGTATCAATCGTTGTTAGCGGATCTCGACCTCGTCGCCACTCGTCACGAAGTACTACTTACACTTACTACCAACGCCTCGAGAGTTCGCTTACAGAAACGGCACCAACGCAACCGGCACAATGCCATCATCGAATCACTACTCAGCGATACGCGGCTTTTGCTCGGTCGACTAGAACAGGCCGAGCTTGCCGCTCACGTGCTTGATCCAACCGAATGGGCACGAGCCATGCGGCTACGGCTCGATCCAGCGTGTCGAACCATCCTTGATCGCCGAGTGAGATCGCTCGGCAACGACGCCGGGATTTCACCCAATAACGTGCTTCCCACCTCATTCGTAACTGCACGTACTTCCGTCACGGTCGACGATGCCATGCACCGCTCGTACTGGACCAAAGAGTGGCCACGGCTCGACGTTCCCGGCGACTGGCTCCGGCCGCTCCTCACCTACGCCACCCATACCCGTGCGATCACCGTGTTCTTCGAACCCGTCCCGAGATCAAAGTCGCAACGAGCAATCACCGCCCAAGCAACCAAGATAGAAGCCGACGTCACTCACCGAAACGACAAAGGATTCCGAGTCGGAGCACGCCACCGACGGGCGGCCCAAGCCGTGAAGGAACGAGAAGAAGAACTCGTCGCTGGGCACGCCGAACTGTCCTTCGGAGCCATCGTCACCATCACCGCACCCGACCAAGACAGCCTCGACCGCGCTTGCACCGACACAACCCAAATCGCAGCTGCCGTCGGCATCGAGCTACGCCCGCTGCATGGACGCCACGACGAAGCCCTTCTCGCTGCCCTCCCCTGCGCACGAACTGCGATCGGAAAACGATGAACGCACACACGAAATGCCGCACCACCCCAAGCCACTTCAATCGCAACGGCACATTCCTACGTGTACTTATCGCCGTTTCGGAGGAGAGCGCTGGCACGATTGACGTCCATCGAATTTGCGACGATCTTGCGGTCGGAACCAGCCGAGTTATCGTGCTCGCTGCCCCAACACTTGATGATCTGAATCGTCACACCGACCGACTTCAGCAGTCAGCGCGCTTACAACACTGGGAACTTGTCGCCGCCGATGGAATGCACCGACGGTTCATCGAAACCATGAGCAACGCGGATCGAAAGGCAGCATCATGAACCTCATTCGAAGCCGCCGCCAGGGGCGCAAGGCCGAAGACAAGTTCGAGATCCCAGAATCTGATCGCATCGGGTCACCGCTCTTGCGCCCGGGGCTCCGGCTGCCACATCACCGGTCGACGACACGCCACCTTGCGTCGCTGTACCCGTGCCAGATCGATCCAGGTCTGGGAGCCGCCGGAGTGCTCATGGGCACCGACCTCGACACCAGCGCACCGTTCCACTTCGACCCTTTCGAGTTGTACAGCCGCGGTGTGATCACATCGCCGAACATGGTCATCCTTGGGCTCGTCGGCCGTGGCAAGTCAACCGTGGTGAAAACGCTTCTGTATCGATCGCTTGGTCTGCTTGCGTCGCCGGGCGGTCAACCTCGATTTGCTGCGATCGCTGACCCGAAAGGGGAATACGAGCCACTGGCGAAAGCACTCGGCATGACTCACTTACGGCTAGCAACTGGGGGAAGCACACGGCTCAACCCGCTCGATCCAGGGCCAGCTCACGGAACACTCAGCGACCTCGTATCCCGACGTACACATATGGTCACCGCCCTCGCCGCCGGCATCCTCGAACGACCACTGCACCAAATCGAAGACTCCGCCATCGGATGGACTATTGAGGACATCACCAGAGATTGGGATGAGCGCCCGACCCTCGCCGATGTCATCTCCCTTCTCACCGACCCAACCGACGCCATGGTTACCAGGTCCGGCACATCGAGAAGGGCTCTGCTCCAAGACTGCCGTGATGTTCGGCTCGCCCTCGAACGACTCGTCACCGGCCCGCTCAAGGGCATGTTCGATGGCGACTCAACCGAGAGGATCGACTGGAAAGGTCGCGGTGTGGTCATCGACCTCTCAGGAGTGACCAACACCAAGGAGCAACCGCTCGTGATGATCGCTGCCACCGGTTGGCTGCAACAGTTGCTCGCCATCCCCGAGTCCGACACCGTGCCCCGCCGATACCAAGTGCTGGAAGAAATCTGGGCGCTCCTCGGCAATCCCCACGTGGCCCGCTACTACCAAGCGTGCCAAAAACTTTCGCGTACATATGGTGTTGCGAACATCGCCGTCGCCCACCGACTCGAAGACCTCACTGCCCAAACCGACGACGGAACCGCCGCAGCCAAGATTGGGGCAGGACTGATCGCCGACACCCAAACCGCCGTGATCTTCGGGCTCCCACCGACCCAAGCGCGGCAAGCAGGCGACGCCTTCGGCCTACCCAGCGGAGCAACCGCCCGACTCGCTTCCCTCGGCCGCGGCGAAGCCCTGTGGCGAGTCGGCGACACCCTCACCGCCGTAGGACACGTACTCGGAGCCAAGGAACGAGTTTTGACCGAGACCGATCAAAACGTTTCCATCTGACTAGCCTTGTCTGGTCATAGGTGGTTGGTTTGGTGGGGGTCGCGTCCGCGGCGGAGGCCTCCTGTGCTGGGAGAATGTTTGTTATCGAAGCAAGCATTCAAAG
>JAYTKG010000055.1:0-2517 GCA_043730435.1 Acidimicrobiia bacterium
CTTACAGCACCGATCGGCCAAGAACGCTGTGCGCCCGGCTGCCGCTCGCCAACGTTCGTTGGACCCGATATTGCTTATCGGTCCATCCAATCGTTTGAGGACCTCGTCCCAGGTCGACTGCGGCAGCTCGATAGCTCCAATGAGGCCTACATCGCCACAGGTGACAGTTGAAAGCAATACGTCGAGTTCGAAACCAGCGACGAAGTGGTGAAACAACTCGGGCGTCTGTAAGAACCGGCCGTACGCGTCGGCCATTGTGGGGTGTGCAAAGGTCCACCCCTGCCCGCCGTCTCGGGCAACATTATTGACGAGGCTGCCATTGAGGTCTGCGAGCGACCGTCCGACATCGCCCAGCGTGCTACCGAGCCGAGCCAACAGATCTGCGTCTCGACTTGAGAGGATGATTGGGCTCGGTAACCATCCACGGTGGACGAACACCAGGCCGAGAGCTGCACGCGAGTCGCCATCGAGACCGCTCAGGACGTCATGGAGAAAGTCAGCCGGTTTGGAGAAGAAGGTGTCGATCGATGCCCCGGAAGCGGGCCGCACGGTTGTGGTAAAGACCGGCTCGCTGAGTCGTCGGGCAAGCTCGGGTGTGAAACCCTTGTGTCGGGCAGCGGACTCCAGATGTGGCTGAAGATCGGCGATGAAGCGCTCGGATTGGCGGCCATGCCGCAGGTGGTTGTAAAGGATCTGCTCTCGTTCGTCCACTGTGAGTTTCGCGACGTCGACGTCGACTTCTGACTCACGGAGCAATGGGAAGGAGCTGATCTTGAGGTGATCGCGGGCGGCTCGATAGATGTAGTCGCGAGTTGTGACGACGAAGCGAGCCCCTTTGTGTATCGCACCGTTCAGGGTGGAGATTGCGAGCACCCAGTCACGCGCGAGTCCGCTGTCGAATTGCGTGGAGCCAAAGGCGTCATCAAGCCAGAACAATTGAAGATCGTCCGGGTTCCATCGGTCCGCAAGATCGCGAATTGTGGTAAGTTTCGTTACCGCAGTGTTGAACTCGTCGGCTGCGCCAAGGGCAAGCTGAGCGGCGATAGTTGTCTTTCCGGTAGCGGCGGCGCCGACGAGCAAAACGAAGGCGTGCCTGTCGAGCGCTGTTGCCGCTGCGGTGTACGTATTGGTCAGCACCAGTCGATTTAAGTCAGCGCGCATCGCATCCAGAACCGCCCGAGCTTGGGTATACGAGCGCTCGTCGAGGATCTGGGTGAGGTCGCCGAGTCCGTACAGCCGAGGTACAAGCCGCCTGAGTCGAGGAGTCGCGGCGATCGTGGTGTCGAACCAGGTCGAGCCAAGAACGATCGTGTGCCGCACACCGCATGCATGCAGCTCGTCCACGATCGCCTCTTCTGTGGTGCCGGAGATTCCAGCATTGGTCATCAGAACATATACGTCGCAGCGGCCCGCGGCCACAAGTCGCTTCGCCTTTCCGAACTCGTCGGTGAGGTCTGACTTTGTCAAGTTGTTGCCTCTCTGAGCAGTGTGCTTGCACTGAATGACGAAGTGTCCCGACACGGTGTCTGTAGACGAAATAGGGGACCATTGGCCACTGAACCCGCCATCGCGACCGCCGTCGTTCGTGTCTAGGTACGACACGACCGTCTGGCCCAGCACCTCGCGCAGGACCGTGTGAGAGAGCTGTTGGAAGGCGCGCCATCCAAGCTGATCGAGATCAAACCGCCCAGTAGCCATCTTGCCCAGATTCCCTGATCATCGCGCCAACAATAGGGGCGTCGTCTCGCCGCTGTGGTCTGTTGAGCGCATCCTTTCGAAAGACATGACACCCAAAGCATGGGCCAGCCCCAACTTGGTTGATGCAAGGTGCCGGTCGGCTCGCATTGTTTGTGCGATGCCAGCGGGACCAGAAAGGTGCAAACCCGGCGACGATTCGCGAGCACGAGCCCGACTCCATCGTTTCGATCGCTGCGACCAACCGTCGACAGCCATCGACGGGTCTTATCGTCGCTCATTTCCGACAGGCACGCGAGTGCGACGAGGACAAAGTACACAATATTGCGCTCACGTTGTCGACAATCGACAGAAGTGCCGTCAGAGTGAGAGTCCCAAGTCCCGGCGATGGCGAAACCCAACCCCGCCCCGAGGTGCCTCACGGGGAAGTGAGCTCGTGAGGGTTGTTGGTGCCTCACACGTGTTGAGCGCGTGAGGGCTTGCATTTGGCGGGTGCCAATCGGTTGATTGACGGTTGCAATGATTCCAGATCGAGGGTCTTGGCGGTTGTGAGCGCCTCGGTTGTCGCTCGGGCGGTTTTGGTGAGGCGGGTTTGGATCTGGTTGATCTGCCGGGTGAGATCGGCTGGGTTGACGCCTTCGATCCGTGTTGCCACGTTGGCGATCTGGTTGTCGGTGAGGATACCCGCGTCGCGTACGCGCTGCCATGGGGTCGTCGGGTCGTCGGGTCGTCGGATCGTCGTAGAGGCGTCGCCGGCGACCATCGGCGGTGGTGGTGTAGTCGACAGGTTTGCGGGTCGGGGTGAAGAAGTTCAGTCGCATC
>JAYTKG010000056.1:0-4999 GCA_043730435.1 Acidimicrobiia bacterium
TACCACGAGCGTCCACGACATACCCGTCCTTATGACGATCGAAGAAGTCGCCCGACATCTCGGCGTGACAGTGCGACATGTCCGCCGACTCGTGGCTGAGCGTCGCATCCCATTCGTCAAATGGGGTCACCTACTCCGCTTCGACCCAGGAGAGATCGCGTCATGGTTGCGAGGACGACACGTTGCTGTGAACAGCGCTGTCGGTCCTAACCGCGTCGGCTGACGCGAATCAGAAGTCGGTCCATGTAGCCGCATCGAGGCCGCTCGCCTCGCGATTTCGGAAGTGCCTTTCAGGGTGCTGTGGCCCGCTACCGAATGGTGTGGAACTGGCCCTGCGGCGCGGGGACGGCGTGGTACACGATCCGGGATAGCCGCTCCATGACTACCTCGAGGCGCGAATCACCCTCGGTCCGGCGAGAGGCGCGCCGCCGCAGAACGAACGCTGCCATGTCGGCAAGCTGGATCATGCGGCTGAGCTTCGAGTCGACGAAGTGAGCGGTGTCGAGGATGCGATCAAGCTTCTGGCTGCGGTAGCCGCCTGTGCCGTATTGCTTGCTATTCGCGACGTCGCGTTGAATGCCCTCGCGGTGCTCGTTCTGCTGGTCCGAGATGACGAGGCCGTAGTCGCCGATCGTCTGCAGGCGCTCGTTCAACCTCTCAAGCAGGTTGCTGAACTCCCAGCGGTACGGGTCGGACCCGGGGTAGTTCTTCTCGAAGCGCCGCATGTTGGCGCCGCGGGCGATGACTTCGATGCCCGCGTTGCCAATGACCGACAGAGTCGCCTCAAGAAGGTCGATTCTCTGCTGGATGGACCCGCGCTGCCAGGCTTTCGTTCCATTGAAGATCTCGGCCGCGTGCAACTCGGTGCCCCAGCGCGCCAACCCGTCGTCCCACGCTTGCTCGGCGATGCTTTCGAGACTGGCCTCGGCGCGGGCGACGGCGTCGCCATCTGCCAGCAGACCGACGAAATAATGGTGGCCAGTCTTTCCGCGATCCCTCGACTCGTCGACATAGAACAGCCGCACCACCGGACCCATCATGTCACCCTTAGGGACACGTTCGAGAGCGCCGGATTCTAAGAATGCAGGTCGTGCGACAGCTCAGATGCTTCGTTCTGGCGGCGACCGTGCATCAGGATGGTCGCGCTTCTGTATTCACGTTATGAATCGAATGCCGTTGCAGGTCAGCTGAGACGAGTCTCGGTCTGGTGCAGGAAATAGTAGGGATGGGCGTCGAGCGCAGCCGCTTTACGTTCTCGACCGATCGACCCTCTTACGATCGCTGCGCTGGCGGCGGCAGCCGCGCCAAAGGTGGATGTCAACATCGCCGCATTGAGTGGCTGGCGAGTCGCGAGCCCCACGACCAGCCCTGCGGAAGCCCCGGCGGCTCCCGTCGCTAGCTCACTCCCGTAGCTCCGGAGCAGGTTCTTTTCGCGCGTCATTTCATCGAGTTCGTTCAACGCGGGCTCGACCTGTTCAACCCACGCGTTCTGGGCAGCCTCGTCAAAGTCGGCTTCGAGTGGTGTTGATCCCAGCGCTACCGACAACCTCACCATCTCGGACCTGAACGCCGTCAACGGCCGACGGAGATCGTGACGGATATCCACAATCTCGTCCATAGTCGCCAACGGAAAGGTTGGCAATCTCGACAGGAACCGCTCTGCCGTACTCACCTGCGTGTTCCGACTCACCTGGTAGGTGCCCATCGTGACTGCGCCCGCGTCAACGAAGGTCTTGAGAAGCTTGCTGACCTCGCCGTCGAAGACGGGATACATCGTGGGGTCGAGAAGCAACCGTTGAAGCGAAGCTAGATACCCTTCGCTGAAGTCAGCGCTGACATCGATCGGTTCTATCGACACAAGACCAGCGTCGAACGCGGGCGCTATCCGGGGGTACCCCGCTTGGGTGAGCTGCTCATCAACAACCCGACCGACCTCGGCACGCGAGCCCTCAATCTGCTCCACGCACGAATCAAGTTCGAGTCGCTGGTCTTCAGACAGCAGAGACCTCACCGGAGTTTGCGGATCCAGCAACGTCCGTAGGATCCGTACGTTGTCGGCAGTCTGAAACTGCTGAAGCTGCGCCTGCGCTTCGCTGGGCAAAACCGCCCCCAGATCGAGGAGTTGTGCTACAAACTTCCCCGTAGGCGCGTCCCCAAGAGCTGCAACCGATCCAATCAAGGCCGCCATTGGACTGTGCAGTGTCACCTGATCGCCGTACAGCACGGCTGCTTTCATCAGCTGTTCTACCGAATCGAAGGTTCGTGATGGATAGCTGCAGACAACGATCCGAAAGGGTCTCCCTTCTGCTTTGTTTCGACGGTGTCGCTCACGCTTTGCCTTGGAACCCTTGCTCATCGGCCGTGCCACCCGATGCGCACTGCCGACTTCAGGTGCATGAAACCAACGTAGTTCGTGCGGTACCGCGCCTGTTTTCGTAGGCGGTCGGAAGTCTCTCGTCGCGATCCCCGGCGAGCGGGGTCGCCATCGAAGCCCTCGTGCGACGCACACAGACCTTGAGGTTGTCGAGCAATGCCCACTGGAGGACGAAGATGCGCCGATCTGGCGAGTTCAGGTTCCGCGCTCGGATCGCAGTTCCGCGTCAGCGTCCTGCGTGCCCCTGAACGGCACTCCGGGGACGTAGCCGTTGCCAGAACGGAGGACCGGATCGGCGTCGCCCCTAGTGACGGCATTGCGTGTCAGAGGTTGAGGACCCAAAACACGAAGTTGTTGATGAGCACAGCGAGTACCGCGCCACCCACAATCATCCCGGGAATGACGCGTGGATTGTGCCACACGAACAAGGCCTGTGCTTTCGCCCGCTGCGGATACGAACCCTTCAGTTCCTCCACTCGCTTGCTGGCCCGGGTCTGGCCAGCAATAACAGACCGCACCGTGATTTCCTGCGCCTTGGGCAGAGTGTCGGAATCGACCAGGAGCTGGAAGTCCACCCAATCGAAGCGGTTATAGAGCACTGGTGCCGCCGTGAACGTTGGGCCGTCGAATGAGATCGTGGGCGGCTGGTGCAGCGTGTCCTTCGACCTCTCGACCGCAACGTTCACGATCTCCACGTTGGCGACTGTGAAGCTCGGAGGCTCGAACAGATCTTCCGGGCGAATCTCCTGGTTGCCCGTGTTCATCATTCGTACGGTGATGAGCGCTGGCCGTCGCAGCTCGTGGCCGTTGAAGGACACTTCCAGACCCGTCGGAGTACCATCTTCCACCGTCAGCAAACGCTGAAGCGACTTCACCTCGAAGTCCAGCGTCTTGCGCTTGCGCTGCACAAAGAAGATCCAAACAGCGACGATCAGAGCGATCAGCCCAACAAGGATAGTTAGTCCGCCCGAGTGATCGCTCATGTAAGAGCTGAGGAGCATTCTCGCAATCCTAGAGCTGAGCAGGACACAACCGTTGACCAGCGGGTTTCCTCTTCGGGACGGGATCGCAGACCTCGCCCGCGTGCTTCTGGATCAGCAGCGACCGGGCAGTGGTTACGGTATTGGATTTGGGCAATCCTTTCGTAGATAAAGTGCGCGATGAGGTAGGCGAGCCCACGTCGGTGTCACGGTCAGCATCACTACAAGTACCGGTCGACGAGGTCGCCCCTTCACTTGTATCCGCACCGGTAGTCGGTTCGGGAGTTAGCAACCGGTGACCGCCGATTGCGCAGTTGAAGCTTGGTGAAACATTCCCGCCGCTCACCTTTAGTCGAGTACAGAACCTCCATCGGGGTGGACGCATAACGCGCGCATCGTCACTGATATGCGCACGTAGAACCGGCGTTCTGCACTCTTGTTCGAGATCCGAGGCGCAGCGACGCTTGCTCGAACAAGGTAGGTCAGGCGAGGATTGAGTCGATTCGCAGATTGGCGACATGTTCCTCGTCATCGAGAGCACCGACATACGTCGAGACGAGGGTTTCGACGCTATGCCCGAGTCGTCGCGCTGTTTCGCCGAGGGGCATCCCAGCGCGAAGCCATGTGGTTGCGGCCGCGTGTCGACAGTCGTAGACCCGCATCGGCTTCTGGCCAACGGACTCGAGTGCGCGATGCCACGACCGGGACCAGTTCGACGCACTCGGACGTGTGTTGTTGCGAGTTCTGAACAGAAGACGCTCGGCAGACGTGAGGTCGTTCTGTTCGACCCACTCGCGCAGCATCGCGACGAGTACCGGCGGGATCGGCACGCTGCGCGGCCCTGTCTTCGGTTCACCCGGCTCATCGAAGGAGATGTCCGCTTCCGTGACGTCGAGGCGCCCCCAACCTTCGGCCGGCAACTCGGCTGATCCGAGCCGAAGCATCACCACTTCCGACGGCCGCAAGCCTCCGTAGTACGCGACTGCTGTCATCACTCTGTACGTCTTGCTGCCTGGCTGTTGGGTGACGATCGCGTCGATCGCCTCCGCCATCGCTGCCGGGCTCGGGAGCGAGCGAACGTCGACGCTGCGTCTGCTACGAGCAACCTTCCGTCGCGCTCTCGTCTTCGATCGCTGTGGCCACACGTCCATCGCAATCGCCCCGGCCTCCATCGCTGCCTGCACCGAGGCTCGAGCGACGATGCGGATCCGGTTTGCGGTGTTTGCGGCCAGCGGGGAACCGTCGAGCTTGAGGGCGAGTCGACGATCGATGTCCGCGATGCGCTCTCGATCGAGCTCACCGAGCGGCAGGCAGTTCTTCGCCATCCACTTCTCGTGGCGGGCATCCCGCTCACGATCGGACTCGGGCGACAGAGCGGTGTACAGATAGACGCGCAATCCATCCGGTGCCTTGGCACCTTGCTCGACGGCGACCGTGACGAACCGAGCGAGAGCCTCAGTTGCCGACGCCCGAGTTCGCGGTTGCCATTCCTGCCACTGCTCGGCGAGCCAGCGGCGAGCCCACTCGTGAACGCGGACATCGCGCAGCGGCGTCTGCCACGATTCTGGTTCACCGGTTGTCTCGTCAAACCGACCGCCAGCCTGGACGGCCTGCAATAGCAGACCTCTATAGCGCTCCGCCTCGG
>JAYTKG010000057.1:0-8818 GCA_043730435.1 Acidimicrobiia bacterium
CATGCGACAGAACCTGATCAAAGAGGGCGACGAACACCTGAAGTACGAGATTCGGGAGATTGTCGAAATCGCCAATCAGATCGTGCCGCTCGGCGTGCCGATGATCTGGGAGAACATTGGTGACCCGGTAGCCAAGGGCGAGGTTCTGCCAGCATGGATGAAAGACATCGTGGCCGAAGCCGCCTACGACGACCGGGCCTACGCGTACTCGCCAACCAAGGGTGACCTGGCCGCTCGCCAGTTTGTGCTCGACCACTACAGCGACGCTCGCATATGCGGCATTGAGGACATCATCTTCTTCAACGGCCTGGGCGACGCCATCAACAAGATCTTCTCCACCCTACGGACAACCGCTCGGGTAATCGGCCCGAACCCCACCTACCCGTCGCATGCCACAGCCGAAGCCATTCATCACGGCGGCCACCACATCACCTACCCGTTGCAGCTCGACAAGGGTGGTCGCATCGATCTGGTGGCGCTGGAGAACTCAGTTCGCGAGCACGAAGACATCGTGGGCATCCTGGTCATCAGCCCCAACAATCCACTCGGCGTGGCCCACTCTCGGACCGACCTTGAGCACGTGGTTCGCATCGCGAAGGAGAATGGCTGCTTCCTGCTTTTCGATGAGATCTACCAAAACATGGTGTTCGATTCGTCCAAGATCGTTCGCCTCGCCGACATCATCGGCGACGTTCCTGGTATCTCCATGAAGGGCGTGTCGAAGGAGATCCCGTGGCCGGGCGGTCGGTGCGGCTGGATCGAGATCTACAACGCCGACAAGGACGAGAACTTCCGCGGCTACATCAACACCATCGTGGTGTCGAAGATGCTCGAGGTGTGCTCCACCACGCTGCCGCAGATCGTGTTTCCAAAGATCGTGCAGCACCCCCAATTTTCCGACTTCCTGGCTGCTCGGCTCGACAAGTATCGCCGCCGCCTCGACCTTGCCCTCAAGATTTTTGACGGTTGCGATGTCATTCAACCCGTGGTGCCCGACGGCGTGTTCTATCTCACATTCACCATCAACACCTCGGCCTACCCGAACACCAACAAGCTCACGCCGCCCAATCAGGCGGTGCGCGATCACCTCGACATGCTGCAAGCGAAGTCGCGTTTGGCCATAGACAAGCTCTTTGCCTACGAGCTGATCGGCGCCGAGGGCGTGTGCGTGGTGCCACTGTCGGGCTTCTCTTCACCCGTGCCGGGCTTTCGCATGACGCTTCTGGAAGAGGACGAGGCGCTCTTTGAGGAAACCTGCCACCGCATCCGTCGTGGCGCCGAGGCCTTCTTCACGGCGTGACGTCTCTCCATGAGCTGGCGGTCGATCCGCATCGGGTGTGGGAGCGGCTACGGCTTGACGGTCCGATTGCATGGGTGGAACCCCTCGGCGGGTGGGTGACGCTCACCCGCTCGTTGGCCGTCGACGTGATGCGTGACGCTGAGACGTTTACGGTCGACGATCCACGCTTCACAACCGCAATGGTGGTCGGGCCATCGATGCTGTCGCTCGATGGTGCCGAGCACGCTCGCCATCGGGCTGGCTTTGTCGACGGCATGCGCCCCGGTCAGATCGAGTCCGATCACGGCCAGTGGCTCGACACGGCAGCGTCGGCGCTTGTTGACCGGCTTGCGCCGCTCGGTCGAGCCGAACTGCGAACCGAGCTCGCCGGGCCGTGGAGCGTGCTGGTGATGGCCCGGGTGCTGGGACTCTCGCTCGATGACGCCGCAGTTGCGCAGATACTGCACTGGTACCGGGCGATTGTCGGGGGAGTAGAGGCGCTTTCGGCAGGGCAGGCCCTGACCTTCGAATCGGTCGATGCAGCACGGGTGCTGGGTGAAGCGGTTGGCATTGCTCCCTTCGTTCGGGCCGATGCGCTGACTGACGTAGAGATCGCTTCCAATACGGCGGTGTTCTTATTCGGCGGCATCGAAACAGTTGAAGCCGCCATCGCCAACGCTCTGTTCCATCTGCTCAGCAATACTTCCCTCCTTGACGCCGTGCGCTCAGATCTTGCCCTGCTCGCGGCCGCCGTTGATGAGTCGCAGCGGCTGGAACCAGCCGCGACTCGCGTTGACCGTTACGCCACCAGAGACGTGGAGGTAGCCGGTGTGACGGTTCGCAAAGGTGATCTCGTCATCGTCTCGCTCGCTGCTGCCAACCGGGACCCTGCCGTGTTCCCTGATCCAGACTGCTTTGATCCGCGTCGCGACAATGCCCGCAGCCACATCGCCTTCGCAACCGGCCCACATGCGTGCATCGCCATGTACCTCGCTCGCCGCGAGACCGTCACTCTTCTCCGAGTGTTGCTCGATCGACTGCCAGACCTGCGCCTCGATCCCACCCAGTCCGACCCACCCACCGGCCTCGTCTTCCGCAAACCGTCCCGCATCACCGCAACTTGGTGATGGGCTCCTAGTTAGCCGGTGATCGAGGCCGGATCTACTTCGTCGGGCATGCGGAGGTCGCCGCGGGGCGAGACACTGACCGAGCCGACTTTGGGGCCGGGCGGCAGGGTGGTGCGCTTGAACTGTTGGCGGTGGAAGCGTTCGATGAACACCTTGAGCCAACGGTCGATGGTGGCGTCGTCGTACGCGCCGGCGAACACGTGCTTGCTCAGCGCCGCGATCTTGGTGATGGCGAAGCCGTTACGCAGCCAGTGGTAAAGGAAGAAGTCGTGCAACTCGTACGGGCCGAGGACATCCTCTGTCTCCTGCACGATGTTGCCGTCAGCATCGGGTGGCAACAGCTCGGGGGAGACCGGCGTATCCAGTACGTCATGAAGCGTGCGGCTGAGTGCCGGGGGCGCAACGTAGTCGGCATACCAACCGACGAGATGACGTACGAGGGACTTTGGAACCGACGAGTTCACGCCGTAGTTCGACATGTGGTCAGCGTTATACGTGCACCAACCGAGGGCCAGTTCCGAAAGGTCGCCGGTGCCGACAAGGATGCCGCCTTCTTGGTTGGCGAGGTCGAACAAAATCTGTGTGCGTTCCCTAGCCTGGGCGTTTTCAAACGTGATGTCGTGAACGTCAACGGCATGACCGATGTCGCTTAGGTGCTGAGTAACTGCGGCGGCAATGGAGATGGTGCGGGCCTCGATATCGAGGGACTTCATGAGGTCATCAGCCGAGGTTCGGGTGCGTCCGGTTGTGCCTGGCCCCGGCATGGTGATGCCGAGAATTGTCTCTGGTCCCCGGCCCAACTTCTGGACGGCTTCGACGGCCACGATGAGGGCCAGGGTGGAGTCGAGCCCACCCGAAACGCCAATGACGAGACGCGTCGCCTTTGCCGCCAGCATGCGCCGGGCTAGACCTGTCGATTGGATCGCCAGAATTTCTCGTGCCCGTGCGTGAACCGTGGCTGGATCATCTGGTACGAAAGGATTGCGTGGGAACGATCGCCTCAGAGTGGCGAGTGAGTTTGTTGCATCCGCAACGATGATGTCTGCAGCGGGGTGCGTCGGGGATGAAGTGGACCATGTGATGTTTCGGCTGCGCTCGTTCGCCAGTCGTTCAAGGTCGATGTCGGCAACGGCCTCCGATCCGTCCAGTAGGAAGCGTTCGCTCTCGGTCAGCACTGCGCCGTTCTCAGCCACCAAGCAGTGGCCCCCGAACACGAGATCCTTCGTCGACTCTGTGGGGCCAGCTCCCGCGTAGACGTAGGCAACGTGAAGCTGCGCCGATTGCTGCGTGACCAGCTGGCGACGGTATTCGGCCTTGGCCACCAGCTCATTCGAACCGCTTGGGTTCACGATGATGTTGGCTCCGGCCAGTGCTAGCTGGGTTGATGGCGGATCGGGCGCCCACAGGTCTTCGCAGATCTCGATGCCGATGCGCATATCGCCAAGCACGAAGATCTGATGCCGGTTGAGTCGGAACGGTTCAAGCCCCGGTAGCGCAACCATGCAATCGGCATCGTGACCGGGCGTGAACCAGCGTCGCTCATAGAACTCGCCGTTGTTCGGCAAGTGCATCTTCGGTACTGCCCCCAGCACCTGGCCGTGATGCAACAACAGCGCTGTGTTGTAGCGCCGACCGTCGGGGGTTCGCAGAGGCAACCCGACAACGACGGCAGCATCGAGGTGACTGGTGCGACGAGCAAGGTCACCAATGGCTCGCTCGGTCCGCTGCATCAAATCGCTGGAAAGGAACAAATCCTCACAGCTGTAGCCAGTTAGGGACAACTCGGGGAACACGACCAGGCTCGCGCCGTGGTCGGTCAGTCGCTGTGCCCAGTCGGCTAGTTCGACCGCGTTACGGGTTGGGTCAGCCAGGTGCACCGGTGGAGCGGCAGCAGCCACTCGCGCAAAGCCGTGCTGCCGCCAATCAAGAGTCGTCACGACCTACAGGGTATCGGGCCCGGCCTCGGTTCTTGGGTGGCTTCAACCCGTCCACCCTCCAACTTCGATGTCTTCAACCTCCAACCCGGCTCTAAAGGAGCGTGAGTCGAGCTCACAACCGCAAGTTGGAGGTTGAAGGGTGGGGAGTTGGAGGGTGGGCTCAGTCGATGCGTTCCAGGTCGGCGCCGTCGAAGAGCGGCAGCATGCCTTGTGCAAGTCGATCGGCAGCCAACTGGTCGCCCGATACTGGTTGCACATCAGATGCCGCGGTCAAAATGGAGCGCAGCAGTTTCGCATCGCTGGAGGTATTCAGAAACAGACCGTCGTGGCCCAGCACGTAGTGGACGGCGCGGGTGATGGCATCGGGATCTTCCAGCGGCTCGTACCAGCTGCGCTTGCCGGACCGATCCCCGTCCCAACGGCGCCGAGCGACGGCCTTGATGGTCTGTACTGCCACATTGTCGGCAACACATCGCTCAAGCAGCGCATGAACGTCGGCGGCGTAGCTCGCTATGTCCATCATCACGTGATTGAACGGGAACAGCACCGAGTCGTACGGGAAGCGCTGGAGGCTTCGGAGGTGCATCGACGGGATACGCACGCCATGGCCGGTCACGCCAATGAACCGCACCAAGCCTTCCGACCGAGCCTGGACGAGTGCTTCAACCACGCCACCGGGAGCGTGGGCGACTTCCCATTCCTCCGGCTCGACCAGGTTGTGAAGTTGGATGAGATCGATCTGGTCGACGCCCATTCGCGTGAGCGATAACTCAAGCTCAGCCCGCGCCGCGGTGCCGGTTCGTTCACCGGTCTTGGATGCCAGAAAGAACGACGACCGATGCGAGGCCATCCACGGCCGCAGTCGCAATTCTGAGTCGCCGTAGGAGGCGGCCGTATCGATGTGATTGACGCCGAATTCCAGCAAAACCGGAAGGATCTCGTCGGCTCGTTCCTGCCGCATCGAACCAAGCGCCGCCGCCCCGAAGATGGCCCGACTGCTCAGGTGACCGGTACGTCCGAATGAAGCGGGAGCAAGCGTCATGTCCGCACCGTAGCGCCGATGGCGAGGGCTTCGGGCAGTAGCGCGTCGCTTACCCACATGTCGGTGAGGTGGAGGGTGGACCTGATACGCACCACTCGCTTCGTTTGCAGCACGCCGCGGCCGCACATGGAGAGGGCGGCCATGATTGCGTCGTGCTCGGTGGGCATCACCATGGGCATGCGACTGCGGCGCACGCCGGCAGGCCCCGCAGTGAAACAGTTGACGTAAGTGGTGGGCCAGTCGATCTGACGGGCGACGTCGGTGGTGATGAAGTCGGCGAGCCCGATGCCGAGTGCGTTGCCGTGACTGGCTTCGGTGAGCCCAAGGACCACGATGTTCGACACGCGGGTGTCACCGGGCAGTCCGTGAATCCAGTAGCGGCCGGTGACGTTCGGGTCCATGCCGACGCCGCTGATGTCCTTGCCGACCTTTTCCACAATCAACACATCGATCTCGGCGAACGGCAGGGGAGCGACCAGCGTCTTGGCCAGGTTGGTGAGCTCGAGTTCGCGTTCGGCCCCTAGATTGGCACCGTGCAGCGACGCAACGCGAACGACCTCACCTGCGCCGCTCTCTATGGTGGCCAACCCGCCCAGGATTCGACCCGTGCCTTTAAGCGCAGCGATACCCGCCAACAGCCGATCGCGCATCGCTTCAGGCCCACATGAGTGGATCTGCGCGGCGCCAGGCTGTTTGCCGAAACCGACAACGGCCATCTTGCACAACCCGCTCTCGATCGGACCGACAAAGCAGGTGTGCGGCTTGATGCGGTTCACGGGGAAGATGCGGTCTGCTCCAGCGGCATTGAGGTCGAGGTAGAGCGGCATGCCGTCGGGAGTAGTTGCAACGACAACTGTTTCCATGGTCGATCGAATCTCAGCGCCAACGGAGGCCTCCGTAATGCCGTAGTCACTCAGTACCTGGCGCTGCCCGTCGGCGGTGGCGCCGCCGTGTGAACCCATGGCCGGCACGATGAAGGGCGACGCTCCGAGAGCGCGAAGCCCGGCAACGACCCCGGCCAGCATCTCCACTCGACCAGTCAGGCCGCGGCTACCAGCGCCAACCGCGATAGTCATACCAGGGGTGACTGTGCCGGCGAACGTCGCCCGAACGGAAGCTTCGGCGGCGGCCGCGATGTCTTCAACGGGGGAGACCTCAGGCTGGGGAAGAGACACCGGGTGTAGTTCTGGGATAACCAGGTCGGGATGAAACGGCAAATGAACGCCAGCGAGCAGATCTTCGAATCCGGGCATGGCTGGATGCTACCGCCGCAGCGTTAGAGGCTGTTGATGGCCGGGCGGCTGTCAACGTTGAGCTCAACGACGGAGCCGTCGGGGCGGCGCAGCACGCGCTCCACGTCCGAGAGCTGCACTCGGCCGCTTCGCAACAGAAGGGTGAGTGCGATCTCGGCCGCCTGCACCGACAAATCGGAAAGCGGACGGTGGCGATGCTTACGCACACCAAGATCGACCTGCGCAATGGCGCCGACGCCGTACTTCTCCAGCACGTCCACCAACACGGCAACTTCGACACCCCAACCTTGTACGAACGGCAGGCTTTCCAGCACGGTTCGTCGCCCGGCCACCTCGCCTGCCAGTGGTTGGGCCAACAGTGCGAGTTCCGGGTACAGCAGGCTCAACAGCGGTCGGGCGGCCAACTCGGTGGTGCGCCCGCCACCCTGCCCGGCGATGTCGGTAGGGCGCTCGTAGAACGCTTTGACCAATCCGATCGATGGGTCGCTCAACAGCGGATCAACCAGTTTCATGATCCAATCGGCGGTGAAGCTGGTCAGGTCAGCATCGCACCACACGATGAGGTCACCCTTGCTAGCTGGCAGGGTCGACCAAAGAACGTTTCCCTTGCCTCGGCCGGGCGGGAGTCCGCCGCGCACATCGTCAACGTGCACTACTTCGGCTCCGGCGTCACGGGCGACGGCAGCGGTTGCGTCAGTGGAGCGATCATCCAGAACCACGATCTCGTCCACGAGGCCGCAGTTGTCCATGAGCTTGGTACGTATGTCGGAAATGATGGCGCCGACTGTGCTCGCTTCGTTCTGGCACGGCATGCAGACCGAAATAGTGTTGTCGCCCTTGTGTCGCAGCGCTTCGTCGATGGTCCAGTTGGCCGTGGCGAAGGTGCGAACGCCAGCTCGATCAGATGACATCAAGCCGTCCGAGGATCTTGATCTCGTCGGGCGGCAACGACGTTTCCCATCCGGCCGGAACGCGGTCGGGAGCAACTTCGGATAGTGGGCCGAGTACGAAGCGTCGATCATTGATGCGTGGGTGAGGAATGACCAGGCCAGGGCTGTCGAGCCGCACGTCGTCGTGGAATAAGATGTCGACGTCGAGGGTGCGGGGGCCCCAGTGGACCTTGCGCTCGCGACCGGCGGTGGATTCAACTCGCTGGCAACGACGCAGGAGGGCGAACGGGTCAAGGGGTGTATCTACCACGATGACCATGTTCAGGTAAGCACCCTGATTTTCGGGTCCGCCTATGGGTGCGGTCTCGTACACCTGCGACTGGGCGATGACATGGCCGAGGTTGCGTACGGCATGGCGCAGATAGCCGAGCCGGTCACCGAGATTGGACCCCAACGCCAAGATGGCGCGGTGATGACCGGCATCAAACGCGATGGTGCCGAGTCGCGTGCGTCGGATGGTGACGCCGCTGGTCGCTACGTCGCTGGGGATGGGCGGGCGCAACTTGCGGACCGAGATCTCCACTTCCTCCACCCGCGGCTGGGTAAGGATGGCCTCGGCGATACGACCGGCGAACCGCTCGAGCAGTAAGTCGTGTTGCTGCGCCGCGACCTTCTCGATTAGTTCGCAAACCTCGCCGTAGTTGACCGTGTCACCGAGTTCGTCATTTTGACAGGCGTCGGTGAGGTCGGTGTGGAGGGTGATGTCGAGTTCGAGCGGCTGGGGCGATTGCCGCTCATGATCCAGAACTCCGATGATGGTTACCAGGCGTAAGCCGCGAAGCTCGATGCGGTCGATCATGAAGTGCAGCCTTTCGAGCACGGGAGTGCACGTCAGAAGACGGGGCCATTCGGGCACGTCAGGTGGTGACGGTAGCGTTCTTGGTGGAACTGCGCACTGCTGGAAGAAATTCCCGGAAGAGTGATCCGAACCAGGACCGGGAGCGAACAAGAATCACAGACCCACATTCAGAGGAAGCCACGATCAACTTGCCTGCCACGAATTGGAAAAATGTGTCTATATCGTCGCTTTCGACCGCTGAACCGTCAGCTCGACCCTTGGTAGCCTCCGGTGCAGTGACTGATGACATTGCCGCCTGGGAACGAAACATGGTCGCTCGCGTGGCGGCCGGTGACAGTGACGCACTTGCGGCTATCTACGACCAGTACGCACCGCTGATTCACGGTATCGCTCGCCGACTGGTTGGCGATGAGGGTGCTTCCGACGTCTGC
>JAYTKG010000058.1:0-1639 GCA_043730435.1 Acidimicrobiia bacterium
TGATCGTCTCGAAGCGCTCGTCGCCCTCGCGCCATCCGCCTGTGACGTCTTCCGGAATGCCTATCAACGGGTTGAGTCGCAGAGCCCCAGCCGCGACCATGGCATCGGTCAGCCCGGGAAGTTCGGCGTCGGCGACATGGCGGAACCTGGCGAGGAAGAGGTGCAGCATCTTGAACTGGTTGACACCGCGACGATCCCACTCGTCCCATGCGATGTCGGGCGGTGGTGGAGGCGTGGGGTCACGTTCGAGGACCGTGACCTGATGGCCGTCGTTGGCGAGCATCATCGCCGCACACATTCCGACAATGCCACCGCCTACAAACACGGTTCGTCCCACTGGAACCCCCTCTGAGTTGAACCGGTAACCATAATCCCGCCTCGCCGTCGACATTCGATTCGCGGCGGGCTGCAGATCACCTCATCAATAGATGGTCTGGCGGACCCGCTCCGGGTACGCGGCGTCGTGGGCCTTGCCGTCGAATGCACCAGAAGTGATGGCTTCCAAGATTTCGCCGACAGACGGAAGCTCGGACGGCTGCCGATGAAGGGACGGGTCCCACAGGTGCGAGCGAATCAACGCCTTGGGACACTGTGTGTAGACCGATGCGGCGGTGACGACGATGACAGTGGTAGGCGACTTGCCGTCGAACGTGAACGATTCGCGAAGTTGCAGGTCGGTGGTGATCTCGGCGGTACCGTTGACTCGCATCGTCACGCCGATGCCGGGCACCAGGAACAGCAGACCGATCCGCGGATCGACGATGAGGTTGCGCAGAGAATCAAGGCGGTTGTTGCCGCGCCGGTCGGGCATCAGCAAGGTGCGCTCATCGACGACCCGAACGAACCCTGGAGGGTCGCCACGCGGCGAGCAGTCGACACCGCCCGGTCCGGAGGTGGCGACGATGACGAACGGAGATGCCTCGATGTACGCACGGTGCAGTTCGGTGAGGTGGTCGATCTCCTTGGTGACCGAGGTCGCTACCGGCGCGTCGTACAACGCTTCCAACTCCGCGACCGTGCGAACGATTGACACGACGCGAGACTAACGCTGTCGTGTCAGCCGGCGCCTGAGTTCAGCCTTCGACGGGTGCCTGGATCCGATAGCGATGACCGTCGGGATCCTGGATCACCATCACCTTGGTTCCCCAGTGAGTTTCGGTGAATGGGCTGACGACCTCGACGCCGGCGGGTATCTCGTAGTCAGCCCCGGCACCGAGGTACATCTCGGTAGCGAGAGGATCTTCGATCGACTGCTCGGCGATGAAAACCGCCGGACCACCGCACGGGTGGCGCAGCATTCCTGAGCCATGGCCGGTTTCGAACTCCACCGCGAAGCCGAGTCGCTGCCAGAACGCAACGGCCTTGCCCCAATCGTGAGTCTCTACGTAATGGTGGTCGAATCCTGTCGTCACTCCTGCTCCCTTCGCATCTGATCGGCGAATGATTGTCCCGCCCCGGTGAGCGCCCGGGCGAGGTACCTGTCGAAGTCGTACACGTTTCGCTCGAGGTACGAAAGCGGGCCGCGAACCACGCCTGGCCCCCGTATGCCTTGGAACACGCCTTCGACAATCGGTCGGTCCTCAGCGTTGACAAGGTTCAGCAGCCGCAGCAGATCCGCTACGTACGAAGCTGGATCCGA
>JAYTKG010000059.1:0-2690 GCA_043730435.1 Acidimicrobiia bacterium
GGTCCGAAGATCGGTCCCTGACCGGCCTGACGAGTGTCGAGCAGACGATCGGGGGTGACGCCCGTGAAGCCGTCGCCACCGGTACCGGTATCGACCCAACCAACCACGTCGGCGATGACATCGACGTTGCCATCGAAGTTCTCCACCATGATGCGGCCACCGGCGCCAACCCGGGCCAACACCAGGTTCGGCAGGGTTTGGCCGGCCCGGAAGTTCAGGTTGGAGGTACCAGGGCCGGTGCGGAAGCCACCCTGGTCATTGAATATGGCCAGCCCGCCGTCGTTCACCCGCGGCAGCTTTGGGTACACCGACAAAAAGCTGTCGGCATCGGGACCCGCAACGGTGACATTCAACAGCACCGCCGACACGCCGTGCTCCGGTACGCCGCCCACACCGGTGACCTTGGTCTGGTGGTTGTTCGCTGCGTCGCGCCGCATATCAGGGTTTGGCTCGCTCCGAAGCGAACCGTCGCCAGCAGTGACCTTTCCAACGATCCCGACGTTGCTGCGCGTATCGAGCACACGCGCCGGAGGCAGTGGATGGAAGCCGCCACCAGTCGTGGGCGGTGCGCCCTTTTCATAGACACAGGTATCGAAGCCGAAGCAGCTTGCATCGACATCGATGTCGAATCGGCTGGATGAATCGAACGAAGCCAATGTGCGGATCTTGATACCCGTCATTTCGTCTTCGATGAAGATGTTGTAGGTCCCCGGAAAGATCCATCCGGTCGTCGTGTCGTCGTTGTGGTTGGCGTAGAAAGCGTTGAAGGCACCGCGGTTGCCGAGCGCGAAGCCTTCGTTCTGGAAGATGTCGACGTGGATCTTGCACGATGGCGTGCCGCCCGCAGCGCGGTAGACCTTGCCCATGGGCTTGATACCGCCCGTGCTCTGGGTCGGAAAGGTCAGCGTGCCGAGGCTGCTGCCTGACGAAGCATTCATATGTAAGCCGCCAGAGGGCGAAACGAAGGGGTTGATGCTGGCAATGCGCTCAGGCGCAGGCCCACTGCATTCGGTGCCGGCACTGCTCGGGTAGGCCTCGACACGCACCGACGAACCACTGGCATCATCGCAGCGCAGTGTGCGACCGCCACCCGCGATGTTGACGTTGCCATTGGCGTCGAAGTCGAAACCGCTCTTGGTTCGACCCGTCCCGGGCTGAAAGCAATAGCCGCCCGGGCCTTCGAGATAGATGATGCCCGTCGCCCCTGGAGCGATCACGTGGTCGATGATGACCGACGTAGCCGCCGAGGCGCTCGTTGCGGGGACGAGGACTGCAACGGTGGCGACCAGAAGCGCGCCGATTCCGCCAAGGATTGGACTTCTCTTCATATTGTTCCTTTACGGGCCCAGGTTCGGTTCCGGTAACGAGATCGGCAACCGTAGATCGACTTGAAGGAAAAGCGTCGTCAGGGTTTCCCCAAAACGGCGCGCCACTAGACTCGAGAGTCCATGAGCGATCTCTCTTTCACCCATCTCGATCCACTCGGTCGAGCCCGCATGGTCGATGTTTCCGTGAAAGACCCGACGCATCGACGTGCGGTCGCCCGTTGCAAAGTATTCATGGCTCCGGCGACCACTGCAGCGGTCACCAATCGCGAAGTGAAGAAGGGTGATGTTTTGGCGGTGGCCCGGGTTGCGGCCATTCAAGCGGCGAAACGTACGGCGGACATGATTCCGCTTTGCCATCCGTTGCTGATCGGCGCGGTCACGGTGAACTTCGAGATCGCCGATGATCACATCGCGGTCGAATGCCAGGTGGATACGGTCGACCGCACGGGCGTGGAGATGGAAGCCCTGCACGCGTGCTCGGTGGCGGCTCTCACCATTTACGACATGTGTAAGTCGGCCGACAAGGGCATGGTGATCGGCGAATTGGCGTTGTGGGAGAAGACGGGCGGCAAGTCCGGGCCGTATCATCGGATGGAAAAGTGAGCCGTCCGAATCAGCTAAGGTTGTCTTCTAACGACTTTTGTAGTACAAATGTAATGATCTCGATGATGACGAACGCCTCGATGTGCCGCGAAAACACCAAGTCCTGTGGGGGATCCACCGTTTGCCGCGCCACTGTGAGTAATTTCGTCCTAGGCGTGAAAGCAGGCGAAGGGTGACCCAGTTGTTGGTTGTTGTGCTGGCGGTTATGTGGATCGTTGTGCTCGTTCCGCCGTTGCTGCGGTCGCGCTCCATCGGTCGTCCCTCCAGCTCGGTTGGCGACTTTCGCCGACAGCTCTCCACGTTGCAGACCACTCCGACCATCCGGTCGCACGGGGCTTCCCACCTGCGTCCGGTCGCTGCGTACCGTCCTTCTAGCGGTGGCACCCGCACGGCGGTGCGACCCGTCGCCGCACCGGTGGCCGTTCGCTCGGCCATGAAGCAGCGCCGCCAGAACATCCTCGTTGGCTTGGTTGCCCTGGCCGCCGTGACGGCCATCGTCGGCTTCGGTATGCCCATCCGGGCCATTGGTCTGCTCAACTTGTTGGTGGATGTTTTGCTTGCTGGCTATATCTATCTGCTTGTGCAGATCAAGAAGACCCAACAGGCCAAGTCTCTGCGGTACGACTGGTCTCGCGCCGCCTAAATCCTGCGTGCGTTGTTGAGCGGTCTTCCGCTACAGTCAAGGTGCTCCATTCGGGGGTGTAGCTCAGTTGGCAGAGCGCTTCGTTCGCAATGAAGAGGTCGTGGGTTCAATTCCCT
>JAYTKG010000060.1:0-2467 GCA_043730435.1 Acidimicrobiia bacterium
GCGTTGCGGGTTGGAGCGAAGCCCGTTCAGAAGCCCCACCCACCGATCTACTTCAGCGGGCTGAAGGACCCGAAGCGCTCGGCGAGTCGCATCGCGAAGTACAACCTGTCGGGCTGGATCGGCATTCAGGACACGCCGGAGGACATCGCACGTTGGCGCTCCGAGATTCAACGCGAACTCGTGGAGATGGGCAGCGACCGTTCACTCGATGACGGTTTCGATATGTGCAGCATGATCTGGTTCGTCATCACTGATGAGGAAACGGATCAGACGCCGAATCGCAAGCTCAGCAACCTGCTGGTCGGAACCGCCGGCCAGATTACCGACAACCTCAAGCGTTACAAGGAGGCTGGGATGACGATGCCGCTGCTCTGGCCTCCGTTCGCCGATGTTCCGGTTTCGAAGACGCTCGACGACCTCAAGCGCCTGCACGAAGAAATCATGCCGAAGGTCAACGCCACTTAACTGCTCGCGGTAGCAAGTTCACCGACGCCGATGTCAGCCAACGAAATTCAAAGATTCCGCAGCCGAGCGGCTGCTCAAGCGAAGGGGAAGTCGAATGACCGAGTTGTCTACTGAGACCATTTACGAACGCGTAGGTGGCTACGACGGATTTAAGCAGATTGCCACCGATATTCTTTCACTGCATCACGCCAATCCGGTGCTCGAGCGCCGCTATGGCAGTTCCCCGAAGAACGACGAGCAACTGATCACCCTGGTGACACAGTTGTTGTGCTCGGTGACGGGTGGCAGCGAGACGTACACGGGCATGAACATGCACGACGCTCATACGGGCATGAACATAAATCACGAAGAATTCCTGGAGGTCCTAACCGACATCTCCAAGGCGTTGAAGAAGAACGGCGTCAGTCAGGCGGACCATGACGCAATCATGAACATGAACTTCGGCCTGATGGGCGAGGTTCTGGCTCACTAAACGCGCGGGCAGCATCGAAGGGGTCTACGCAACCGGCGCACGTTGTGAAGATGTCACCTGCCCGATACGCGGTCGACTCGGTGTCGACCGCGAGGGTGATCTAGTTGGTGGGCGCGAACACTTCGAGCGCGATGTTGTCTGGATCACGGAACTCAAGCATCACAGCAACGCCGATGTCTTTCACTCCGCCATGAGCGATCCCAAGCGCGTCCAAAGCCGCTGCGGCCGCATCGACTTCAGCGCGACTGCCAACGGTGAAACTGACGTGGTCGAGTCCGACGCGGTCTTCGTTGAAGCGGTCGTCGGCTGGTGCAGTCGGGCGCAGGCCCAGGAGCCCCCCGCCGACTTGGTAGATGACGCCGTTGTAGAGAAAGCTCAGCGCTTCACGGGTGGCGTCATCAGCGTCGGCTGGCATTTCGTAGGCGACGGGAAACCCGAACACGCTGTCGTAGAACGCGCGCGACCGTGCGATGTCGGTGACAGTGAGGCGGACGTGGGCGTAGCCGGTAGCAGCGATAGCCATTTCAGACCACCGTCAAACAACGTCGATACACCGCATGTTCAATTGCCATGATCATTCTCCCTAAGTGTTGTAGTGGTTAGGTGTTTGAAACCTCATCTTCAACCTCAGCTGAGGGTTCGAATCAATAGCCAATGCTAGAGCGCTCCGTGACGATTAACGTTGTCGTGGACCAATCGTCCAGAGCGCTTCGGGGGTTGCAGCGAGTTGTTGGGGTGCTGGCGTCAGCACGGTTGAATCACGGAGTGTGATCGATGTCGGCGTGTAGGTGATCGCTTGGGTAAACAGTGCTCCGGAGTTGGCGACCGCCTTGGCCTGCACGACCCACTGCGGTTGGCCGACGACGATGCTGATCGGCTCTGCCACGGATCCGAGATCGACACGTGCGTTCTGGGTGTCGATGCCGTCGAGTGCAACGGTTACGCGGCTCGACACTGCCACGCCGATCTGCGCGATGGGACCCGGAATTTCGGAGAGCGAACGGGTTGCGTTGGTGCGTCCATCTGCCCATCCGGTGAATGCCACTTGTTGCACGGTCGGGCTGTCGTTGCGTCCCACGACTTCGATCGTGGCTGCCTGCTCGGACGGCGAGATCGAGATTTGACCGTTTCCGTCCGTTGCCATGTCGACTCCATTGATTCGAACGATGAGGTCGCGTACGGCCGGGACGGTCTGGATGAAGGTCACCGCTACAGGGGGAACCGCTGCCGAAATCATCGTTGAGGTCGGAGAGGTCTGGGTCGATGTTGCAGGGTCTGTATCGGCCGAGGGCGCAACCGTGACCGAGACAGTTGGACCCGCACTATTGGGTTGCTGGACAGTGGCCGTCGTCACCGCCGGCCTGGGCGCCGTGACCTTGTCCTGTTGCAGACTGGACGCGATAGCGGAGCCGAGTCGGGGCCCGACCGCCACAACGCCGACCACGGCAACGAGCATCAAGACGGCGGGAGTCCAATGCCGGAACCTCATGCGTTTACCGCCGGAATGAGGAAGGCGATGACGTTGTCTCG
>JAYTKG010000061.1:0-8383 GCA_043730435.1 Acidimicrobiia bacterium
CGTGTAGTCGATGCTGCCCGTACCGCGCAGGCCGAGCACATCCCAGTTGTCGATGAGGTTCACCTGCTCAACAGGCAGCACGAAGATGCGCGGTTCGCCCGTGGTCGTGATGATGGCAAGCGTATGAATGTGGGTGCCGTGCTTGATGCCCGAGGCGAAGCTCCACGAACCGCTCAGCAGATAGCCGCCGTCGGCAGGCACGGCGGTGCCGGGTCGGGTGCCCTGACCGGCGATGACCGTACGCTTGTCGTCATCGAACAGTTCCTTGGCCGCCGACTCACCCAGGTACGCCCCACCTGTGCCGACCGAGAGGCTGGCGGCCATCTGCACCCACGCCGCAGAAGCGTCGCCATAGGCCAGGTTCTCGACGACTTCGATCGAGCTGACGGGGTCGAGCTCGGCGCCGCCGAGAACAGCGGGTAGCCACATGTTAAATAACCCGTCACGGTGCATAGCTTCGACCAAGTCGGGCGCGAGCTGACCCTGCTCGTCGGCAAAGGCCGCACTTGCATCGACCAATGGCACCAACGCCTTCGCCTTCTCCCCCAACGTGGACGAAGCGGTGAGAACAGAACCTAACGCCATGACATACCCCCGAGAATGAAGTCCTCGAACGTACAACCGCACGTCGAGAACCGGAAGGGTATCAGCTGTCCTGACAAGTTCTTCCGGCGGCGTAGAGTCGGCGCATGGCCCACTCTTCGCAGCGTCCTCCCGCCCAGCCCATCTTCGACGCAAAGCCGGTCACGTCGCAGTCGGGGCACTTTTGGGTGGGGGTCGAGCCTGACCCGTCGGTAGGCGCGGTGCGAGGGCCGATGTACGTGTACTGGGAAGCGCCGGTCGAAGTCACCAAGCCGTATCCGATCGTGCTCATCCATGGCGGCGGCGGTCAAGGGCTCGACTACCTGACCACACCCGACGGGCGACCGGGGTTTGCCGCGCTGCTGGTCGAACAGGGCTGGGTGGTCTACGTGGTTGACCGGCCCGGTCATGGTCGTTCTCCGTTCATCCCGGAGCTGATGGGTGAGGCAGGGCCACCCTTGCCTGCTGAAGTGTTGCGCACGATTTTCGTACCACCGGCCGATGGCCCTGCCGCCCTGCCATTCGGCTCAGCGCACACGCAGTGGCCCGGCGATCGCAACGACCACGCCGACCCTGCTTGGCTACAGTTCTGCGCCACGGGCGGTCCATTCACGGGCGACGCGGTCGTTCGGCACACCATGGAGCGAGATCGGCTGGTGGAGTTAATCGACAAGGTCGGACCAGCGTTCGTCATGTCGAACTCGCTCGGCGGGCCGCCCGGATTCTTGCTCGCCGATGCACGGCCCGACCTAGTAGTCGCCCTCGTGCAACTCGAACCGGTCGGACCGGCCTTTGCTCAGACGTTCGGACCCGACACGTTGCAGTGGGGTCTTTCGGCGATCCCCGTGGCGTACGACCCGCCCGCAGCATCACCGAGTGACCTTGCGTTGATCGAGCACTCCCCCGTACCCGGAGCGCCCGGCTACCTACTGCAGGCGGAACCGGCCCGACAACTTACGAACTTGTCGAAGATGCCGATCGCCGTCGTGACGAGTGAAGCGTCGGTCTTCCAGTTCAGCGACGGCCCACTGGTTGCGTTCCTCCAGCAAGCTGGCTGCAACGCGGTCCACATCGAACTGGTGAACGAAGGTGTACGTGGCAACAGCCACGGTGCCATGTTCGAAAAGAACAACGCCGACGTGTTAGCCGTCATCACCAAGTGGATGGAAGCCCAACTCACGCCATAGTGCGTCAGCGGCAGTTTCAGGGCGTTGCGGCCAAAACCCACACATGACTATAATTATGGTCATGACAACTCTGCCGCTTGCCGAGGTGAAGTCCAAGTTCTCGGAGATGATTGATCGAGTCGAGGGTACCCATGACCGAATTACCGTCACGCGCAACGGCCGAGCGGCCGCCGTTATCGTTAGCCCAGAGGACCTTGAGGCGCTTGAGGACACGCTCGACTTACTTTCTGATCCCGGAGCGGTAGCTCAGCTTCGCGAATCACAGAACGCCCACGCGGCAGGCGACTACGTCGGGGCTGACGCGCTGAAGGCGAAGTACCTTCGAAAGTGACCGACCCGAACCGCTACGAACTAAGGGTAACCGGCCCCGCCGAACGGCAGCTTGCGAAGCTTCCTGCGAAAGTCGCAACGGCAGTGGTTGAGTTCATTGTCGGACCACTGCTCGAAAATCCTCATCGCCTCGGCGGCGTGCTCCATCGCGAGTTGGCTGGCTTTCGATCGGCGCGTCGCGGCGCGTATCGCGTCGTGTACGAGATCGACGAAGATCTCGGAGCGGTGATCGTGCACCGCGTTGATCATCGTGCCGACGTCTACCGTCCGAGATAGCCCGTCAGCGGCGAAGGCGATCAAGGATCAGAGCGACGACGGCCGGGCCGTCGACACTTGCGCAGATGTCGACGAGCGGTCGGGACTGCCAGGCCGGTAGGTGATTGTCGTCGGTGCGACCAACGTAGGGCCACGTCTTGCCTCGGCTGAACGAGCCACCGGTTTCCACCCGGACCGGTGCTTTCACTATCTCGAACAGGTCGGGCGCCAGCAGGTAAGCGATGGCCGTCGCGTCGTGAATGACGATGCCCGCAATGCCGAGACGCTCGCTCAGGAACGCTCGGTAGAACGGATTGATCTGACCCATGTGCCGACCCTGCGGGGTGTCGAACAAGTGCAGCTCTTCCAGGTCACGGTCAGTCATCAGCACTTCGTTGGTGACGTCGAGGCCGACCATAGTGATAGGCCACCCGGCGCCGAAAACCACGTCGGCCGCTTCGGGATCGTTGCGGATATTGGCTTCGGCCACTGGGCTGGCGTTGCCGGGGCAGAACGCGTTGCCACCCATCAGCACGACCCCGGCAACCAGCCTCGGCAGGTTGGGTTCGAGACGCAATGCAAGGGCGATGTTGGTGAGTGGGCCAATGGGCACCAACGTGATATCACCGGGGTGGGCCCTCGCTTGCCGCACGATGAACTCCGCCGCGCTGATGCCCAGCGGCTGACTGGTCGGTGTGGGCAGGAAGGCGTTGCCCTGCCCATCATCGCCATGAACAAACTCGACGGCGCCAAGGAAGTCGGCGGCAATCGGTTTGGCCGCGCCTTCGGCAACGGGGATGTCCGAGCGCCCAGCGATCTCAAGCAGACGCAGCGCGTTGGTAGTGGCCAGGTCGACGTTGACGTTGCCCATGACGGTGGTCAGGCCAACGACGTCGAGCTCGGGTGATGCCAACGCCAGAAAGATTGCCATGGCGTCGTCAATGCCCGGGTCGGTATCGATAATGATCTTTTGCACCGTCATGTCCTGATATTCCCAGATTGCGGCGGAGCGCGCATTAGGCCCAGGGGTTGAGCACGACCAGGTTCTCAAGATGATCGAAGTCTTTGTTGTTGCGAGTAACGACGGTCATGCCACGCACCATCGCGGTTGCTGCGATGAACGCATCGCGAAACGGTGCCGGGTTCGGGACATGCAGTGCTGCGGATCGCAGAGCAATCTCAGTGTCAACGGGGAGGATCCGATCGGCGAAGGCTGGCACGACGCTGTCGTTGAGCCAGGCTCGCAACACTGCACCCTTCTCGGGGTCCTTTCGCTCGGCCAGAAGTACGCCATGCTCAAGCTCATGGAGAGACACCACCGAGACGAACATCAAGGCGGCGGGCACACCGTTAGCCCAGTCACTGACACCCCGATTGGCTTTACCAGCCCGAGCCTTTCGTAACTCGGAAACGACGTTGGTATCGAGGAGGAACATCAGTCAAACGTCGCCGGCTCTGCAGTGTCAGGCGCCGTCGGGGTTTCGAAATCAATGTCCTCGACACCAGCGGGCCAGGCCAGCAGCTCAGCCATGCTCACTCGGTTGACGGTCAAAGTGAGGAAGTACTCAAACGTAAGAAGGACGTGCGAGGGTCGCCCTCGGTCGGTGACATACACCGGTCCGGCTAACGCATATCGCTTCGCCCGACCGGTGTCCTGGTTGAACTCGCGGCTGGTTATCGTCTGCGCTGTCACCAGTGCCTCCACATTGTAGCAATGTTGCTACCTTACAACCTTGAGCAGGTTCTGCCAACGTCGCCTAGCTTCGCCTAGCTTGCAAAGATGAGCTCGCCGCACGAAATGACGCTGGAAGAGGCGGGGCTCACTACTGCCTCGGTGCAATGCTCGACCGCATGGAATTGAAGGCTCTCTCCGGCGCACTGCTTCCCCGGCCGCGTAACGTCGAACTGGTCGGCACTCCCGAACTCACGCGGTCCACGTTTGTCAGCGGACTCAAACGAATGGAGATCAGCTATGACCTCACCTGATCAGGACATATCCGCCACCGTCGAACGGGCACGGGACGCGTTCAACGCAGGACGAACGCGGTCTCTGCAGTGGCGACGCTCGACGTTGCTCCTCCTTCGCGAACTGATAGAGGAGAGCGAAGAGGAACTCATGCAGGCCGTCGCGTCTGACTTCGGCAAGCCGCGGATGGAAGCGTTCGCAACCGAGGTCGGCTTCATGCTGTTCGACATCGACCATGTGCTCGCCCACCTCGACAGCTGGATGCGACCCGAGAAAGTGCCGACACCGGTACTGTTCCAACCCGGTTCGTCAAGCATCGCGCCCGAGCCCCTTGGTGTGGTCTGCGTGATCGCGCCATGGAACTATCCAATGCAGCTGCTGCTTGTCCCCATGATCGCGGCTATCGCGGCTGGCAATGCCGTCGTCGGCAAGCCGAGCGAACTGACGCCGCACACCAGTACCGCGCTGGCAAAGCTGGTGGGACGGCTCGGTGAACCAGCGGTCAGTGTGATTGAGGGTGGCGTGCCCGAGACGACCGAACTGCTCACGCATCGTTTCGACCACATCTTCTATACCGGCAATGGTCGGGTCGGACGCGTCGTCATGCAGGCAGCGGTCGAGCACCTCACGCCGGTCACGTTGGAGTTAGGCGGCAAAAGCCCGGCCGTCGTGAGTCGGCACGCCAAGATCGACATAGCAGCGAAGCGCATCGTCTGGGGCAAGTTCCTGAATGCGGGCCAGACCTGCATCGCCCCCGACTACGTGTTGGTCGAACGACCGGTGCATGACGAGTTCGTTCGAGCGTTGGGCACGAGCATCACCGAGTTCTACGGCACCGATCCACAGCGCAGCCCTGACCTCGCTCGCATCGTGAACGACGCCCACTTCAACCGACTCGAGAAGTTGCTGCACGGCGGAACCATCGCGGCCGGCGGGCAGAGTGACCCGACTACCCGCTACATCGCTCCAACGGTTCTCACCGGCATCACCCGCAACGACGCGGTCATGCAGGAAGAAATCTTCGGGCCGATCCTGCCGGTGATCGCGGTCGATTCACTCGATGAGGCCATGCAGTTTGTGAACGCCGATGACAAGCCGCTCGCGCTCTACACGTTCAGCGAGCACGACGAGGACAACGAGCTTGTCGTGGCCGGAACTTCAAGCGGCGGTGTCTGTGTCAACGGCACCATCATGCACATCAGCAACCCGCACCTCCCGTTCGGTGGTGTTGGTGCCAGCGGCATGGGCGCCTATCACGGCAAGTTTGGGTTCGACACGTTCAGCCATCGGCGCAGCATCCACACGCGCAGCACTCGACTTGATCCACCCATTCTTTATCCGCCCTACAGCGCCAAGAAGGAGCAGCTACTTCGGCGAGGTATGGGCATCCCCGATCCACGTGACCTCGCAGCGAAGCTCACCAGCCGGTTTCGGCGTCGCTAGACATTGCAGGGGGCGGTACCACTGTCGAGAATCTGGCCCTTGTCGTTGATGAAGTCCCAGCTATAGCCCTGGGCGAAGAGTTGAAATCGGGTGTACCCGAACTCGGTTGCGATACGAACCGACGACCCTGGTTTTGGTGGCCCGTTCGTGTAGTGGCCAACCCCCCCGGTACCGATGATGAACTGGCGAACGCCCTCGGCCGACGGTACCCCTGCCGTATTCAGCGGGTCGAACCGTTCGTAGGTATGCACATGCCCGTTCAGGACCGCTTCGACCCCGTAGTCATTCATGGCCGACCAGAGGGCCTGGACGCCTGTGTTGTTGCCATGGCTGGTGTCCGATGAGAACCGAGGGTGGTGCCAGTACGCGAGCGAACAGACGCGCCCGGCCGCCTTGTCGGCGGCAAGTGTCGACCGAACAAATTGTTCCTGCTCACTTCCCGCCGAGCAACTGATCACCGTGCAGCTGAGGTTGGTATTGAGAGCAAGGAAACGCCACGAGCCTTGGGTGAACGTGTAGTACCCCTTGGCCGGGTCACCGGCTCGCGACCCAAAGTACGAGAAGTAGCCCGCCGCGTTTGGTGTGCCGTACTCATGGTTGCCGGGCACGGGTTTCACTTTGGCATTGAGCTGCCCGTACGACGCGTCGTACGCCGTGTTGAACTCGGCCAGACTTCCGACCTGATACTGCAGGTCGCCTAGTGACAAGAATGTGGAAATCGAGGGATCCGCAGCCAGCCGATCAGCGACCGCCTGTTGCTGACATGTGTTGGTGGAGACAAGCGAAGTTGATTCGCAGACCATGTCGCCCACGGCGGCAATCGTTTCGCCCGCGTCGGCATCGTTGGCGACAACGATCAACTCGGGCGGGAACGCGCTCTCCCTGCTGGAGTAGTACGCACCGTCGGTCGAATTCGACGTGATCACAAACTCCAAGGTGCCCTCCGCTGCCGCGACTGCGGGTGTCACGTCGATCTCTACCCATTGGTTGGGAACCACTACACCCAGCGTTGCGGCAGACGTGCGTCCGGTGGTCGGTCGATTGGCAAAAGTGACGGAGAGCTCGTTCCAGGCAAAGCCCGTCATCGAAGATACCGTGCCCGCTGAGACGGAGCCCGGATCGGGAATCGACGCGGTGGCCTCGGCAACGTGCAACCGCAACTTTGCTGTGCGGATGGCGGCTAGAGACTCTCCACTGGTGCCGAGGTAGAACTGAAGCACTGACTCTCGAAGTGGACCGGCGTCTGCAACGAGGAATTCTCCTTTGCCGTCATTCGCAGTAGGCGTAGCGCTGTCCAAGGCCGCGTCCGCAGTTGGCACGAGTCGCACAATCGGCAATGCGTCGGATGTGATGAGAGCAACGATGTCAACGATCAGGTACGTCGACACAGAGCCGAAGACGCACACTGCGGGCGAGATGGACACTCCTACTATTGCGAAGTTGGCGACCGTTTGCCCCTTCACGAAGTTGAGTACCGAAGCGGCAGGTACCGTCTGCTGACAGCCTGACCCGTCGTCGGGGTAGATCGTGAGGAATCCGTCACCTTGTGGATCGACGACGGTGATGTTCAGTGCCACTGCGGATCGGTTTGTTGTCGCGTCCCCAGGCGGCATGCGCAGCGCGATCAACGACTTGTCTACGAAGCCGAAGCTCCTTGAGTCGAAGGCCCTTGTCGAGACATCCGAGCGAACGGTCGAGAAGGCGGTCTCGTAGCCGGTCACGTCAACGAGGAGATGCATCGATGCCGACGAGTAGAGACACGTGCCGTCTTCACTCACGCGCACAACGGTGGAATTGGCCGCAACCCGTCCGGCAGAGACGTTCACCGTCGACACGCTCGGCACCGGCTGACCACAAGGGTAGACGGTGACAAAAACATCATCGCTGAGGCCAACTGCGGTGACCGTGATGTAGGCGCTTGACGCATCAGCGGCCACTCCGCCTCGACCGCGCACCACGACCTGAGTGGTTGAGCGAGCAGCAACGGGACCCGCACCCGATCGCAAACCGTCAACCGTTCCGCCGGCGGTTCGAGTGTCGAGCAGGCGGGCCGGTGTCACGCCGACGTACGTGGAGCCTGCCGGTTGGTGGCCCGCCACATCGATGATCAGATTGCCCTTGGTGGACAGGGCTGCACAGACATTTCCTTCGGGTCCAAGGCCGAGCATCGTGGTGGCGGCCACGATCTGACCCGACGCGAAGTTGCTCACCGACGCGGTCGGTTTCGGCGTTCCGCAGGGCCACACCGTGAGGAACCCAGGGTCGACCGGGTCGGTAACGGTGAACGTGAGGGCTGCAGCCTTTGCCGCCTTAGGAATCGCAGCGCGCCCGGCAACCACAACGTCGAGCTCACCCCCTGGTTCAAGAGGTCCAATGGCTTGATCGATGCCGTCGATCGTTTCGCCACGCGGTCGAGTGTCCGCCAGTCGAGCGGGCGCACGGGGTACGAACCCGGCAATCGGCGCGGCTGCTGCACCGACCGCCATCGTCAACATCGCAATCGAGCTCGCAAGCATCAAGGCCGTACAGAGATGCCGAGATCCATATCGGCAACGTGGCATGCCGAGACGCTATGCCAAGCCGCTTTGCCGCGGTGATGAGGCCAATTCCACAGTGATTA
>JAYTKG010000062.1:0-6117 GCA_043730435.1 Acidimicrobiia bacterium
CACCAAACGCGTTATGCCGACCTCAACAGGCCACCCACCCCACCTGAGCAGGCCAAACAGGAACACATCGGCATAACGCGGACATCGGCATAATCGTGCTTATGCCGACATCGGCATAACCACGATCTACGTCATACTCACGCATCGCAATTGTTGATGGCGGGCGTCAATGCCAAGATCGTCAGCGAACGTCTAGGGCATGCTTCGGTCAGCTTCACGCTCGATGTTTACGGCCATGTGATGCCCGGCCAGCAAGCCGCCGCAGCTGCGACAGCGGCGGCGCTCGTCGCGCCACCGTCGGCCGTTTAGCGGACCGAGCGGCCGCGTGGAAGCTTGGCGCGGCAAGGTCGCCAGCGCCGGACGAGGAGGCGATGTTCAACAATCTTGTCGCACGGAGCGCACTGGCTGGAGCGCGTTCAGACGGCGCGTTTTGGCCTCGCCTCGGCTTAAAGGTTGGCAACAGCCTCGGAATCTCGCTAGCCTGGCACTTAATCCACGGGGTTTTAGACCCAATCGTCCTCGTGGGGTTGTCTACCGGGCTGGGTCAGGCCCAAGGCGACGTTGGTTGCATAGTGCAGTCCTGCGATAGCCAATTCTCTACTAAGGGCCCCACCTCATTGGTCGGGTCCTTTGTAATATTTATCGGAGTAAAAGCATGAGCGAGCTGCTTGCGACCGCGAACGCGGTCAAGTCCATCGTGGCCCCCGGACCCATCCCAGGGTCACGTCTGAGCGCATTGCTCAAGGCTCAGGTTCCAGATTGGGCCCAGCCACCTTCGGGGTGCGTAACCTGCGCGAGTTCATCGCCGATCACGTTTTCCGATGTGGTTGTCGCTGGAAGATCAGGCATGGCCGTCACCGAGGTGAGGTCGTAGCCGTCGGATCACGCTGCACGGATTAAATCGGTCGGCGCACTCGCCCCCAACGATGCCGAGAGCGGCGTCTACAGCGAATTTCTAATCATTCAGCTATCTGGTCATCGACGAACTGGCGGAGATGGTCGACGCTGAAACGGACGGCGCCGCCGATGCGAATTGCTCTCAGTCGCTCGGTCCTGGCGAGGTGATAGATCGAGGTTCGGCCGAGGCCGAGCATCTGGCATGCCTGTCTCACGGTGACGAGTAGCGGCGCGGGGGAGGCCACCGTTGGCAGGTGCCCGGCTGTCCTCGCTGGCGGTGTGCTGATGAGTTCACTCATTGAATGCCCTTCCTGATGGTGTGGTTCTGGCGGAATTGTGCGTGATGCCGGTCCCTGAGTTGGTCCCCCATTTAGTCCCCGGGGTCAAATTCGGCTTTGGGCCGCTTTCACGTCGGGCACGATTGCACGTTCAACTCCCGGAGTTGCTCCCGCAGTCGGTCCCGGGTGACGGATTTCTTGGGGGCGTCAAAGGCAACGCAAGGTCGAAGCGCGTGCAGGCCGGCTATTGGCTCGGTTACCGACGGGTGTAAAGGCAGGCCAGCCCCGACGTCCGAGACATGTGTGATGTTTGTCACAGCCGGTTCCGGACGTGTGAACGGTCATGAACGAGTCCGATCCATAGCGTCACGAGACGAACAAACAGGCCTCTGAGCAGCCAAAATATGGCGCGTTGCTAGGTCGAGGAACTTCGTGTAGACGTGACGTCGTGAGTGATTTGAGCAGACAGGTGCCCGCTTCGTCGGGGGAGTGGTCATGTTGAGGGTGACCACGTTGTACGTCTCCACGGCGTCTGCGACGGCGGGGTATTACACGAAGTACCTGACCCAGGCAGAGGGCGAAATCCCGGGGGTGTGGGCGGGCGATCAGGCCACCCAGTTTGGCCTCATCGGCACGGTCGAACCGGAGCAACTCGAACGGCTGCTCACGGGCTGTCACCCGACCACCGGCACCACCCTGGGGCATCCGCTGGTCGACCGGGCCCGTGCCGACGGGAGTGTCCTGCGGGCGGTGTCCGGTTTTGATGCCACGGTGTCAGCCCCGAAGTCGCTGTCGGTGTGGTGGGCGCTGACCGGCGACACGCGTCTGCTCGATGCTCACGACGCGGCGGTCAAGGCGGTGATCGACACCTTGCAGCGCTATGGGGCCACGACTCGGGTCCGTTCGAACGGCGGCCGACTTCACCCCGACACGCAAGGGTTGACCATCGCCGCCTTTCATCAGTCAACGTCACGTTTGGACGATCCGCAGATCCACACCCATGTGGTGATTTCCGCCAAGGTGCGAGTCGACGATGGCCGCTGGTTGGCGCTCGACGCTCGCGTGTTGAAGAAGCATCAGCGCACCCTCGGCGGCGTCTACCAATCGGTGCTCCGTGCCGAGCTGAGCGAGAGGTTCGGTGTCCGGTTCGGGCCGATCGTCAACGGCCAAGCCGAAATCGACGGCGTCCCCCAGGCGTTGCTTGACGTGTTCTCCAAACGTGCCGCCCAAGTCGACGCGGCCCTCGCCGTCAAGGAGGACGAGTTCCGTAGCCGCGAGCAGCGTGAACCAACCAGGTTCGAGCACGCCGCGATGCAACGTGAAGCTGCCGCCGATACCCGCCGGAACAAGACCGGCAACACCGTCACCGATCTTCGGGCCCGATGGATTGACGAAGCCGCCGACGTCGGCGTCACCGCCACATCACTGCGCGCCGATATCGCCACTGCGGCCTATAGTCCGGAGCCCGTACAACAGGTGACGACCGGCGTTATCGAGAAGCTGCTCGCCGAGCGGATGTCGACGTGGCATCGCCTCGACGTGTTGCGCGCCCTCACCGACGAACTTCGACCCCGCCAGGAAATGAAAGGGGAGCGGTGGTTGGCGTTCCTCGAACGCTGCACCGATGGCGTGGTGGCCGCTGGCGTCGACCTTGACCCCGCTCGCAGCGATCAACGGCGGCGGCTGAGCGATGATCGTTCGCTGTGGGTCGAACCCGTCGCTGCGCACTACACCAGCCACGAAGTCCTCGCCCAAGAAGAACAGATCGTCGTCTGGGCAATGGACCGTGAGGCCGCCGAACCCAGTCCGTCGACAACGGTGCTGACCGGGGGTCTGGATGAGATGCAGGTCGAGGCAGCGGCCGCCGTCGCGGGTGAAGAGTCGCTGGTCATCGTCGTCGGACCGGCCGGGAGCGGCAAGACCAGCATGCTCGCCGCCGCCGTGACCGACCTCAACGAACGGGACCGACAGGTGTTCGCAGTCGCGCCGACAGCGAAGGCCGCCCGCGTCCTCGCCCGAGAGACCGGCGCGCCCGCGGACGCTGTTGCCAAGCTGATCCACGAATGGTCCCGCCCCGAGCGACCACCGAACCCGAGCTGGAATCTGCCCTCAGGCTCGACGCTGATTATCGACGAGGCCGGCATGCTGAACACCGGCGACCTGCACACCATCACCCAGCTTGCCGACACCAACGACTGGCGTGTGGTGCTGCTCGGCGACCCTCACCAACTGCATGCCGTCGGCCGCGGCGGCATGTTCGACGAACTCTGCGCCAACAGCCGAATCCACGAACTCACCCGCATCCATCGGTTCAGCCAATGGTGGGAACCAGCAGCGTCACTGGCCCTGCGCCGTGGTGACCCGCGGGCGATCGACAGCTACGTACTGCACGACCGCGTCGCTGGCGGCACCATCGACCAGCACCTGACAACGATCGCCGACCGATGGTCTGCCGCGACAGCAGCGGGGCAGACGATCGCGATCACGGCGACGACGAACGAACACGTCGATCTCATCAATCACCGCGTCCAGCGGCACCGTCTGGCAACTGGTGACATCACCAACGACGCCAGGACCGTCGGGATCGACCGGCAGCCGATCCACGTCGGTGATCACGTCGCCACCCGCCGCAATGAGCGTCACCTGCGTACCAGCAGCGGCGACATGGTCCGCAACCGCGAAACCTGGACCGTGACCCAAATCTGCGACACCGGCGACGTCACAGCGCGCCGACACGGCAGCAACGACGCTGTCATCCTCCCAGCCGATTACGTCGCCGAGAAGGTGCAGCTCGGATACGCCACCACCGAACACGGCAACCAAGGCGACACCCACGACGTCGCCCTCGCCCTGGTCACGCCCGCCACCACCGTCAGAGGCTTCTACGTGGCCATGACCAGAGGCCGCCACAACAACACCGCCCTCGTCGTCACCACCGAACCGGGTGTTGACGCTGCAATCGACGTCCTCGCCCGAGTCCTCGCCAGCGACCGCACCGACATCCCCGCCGTCGCCCAACGCCGGGAACTTGCCGCCCAGACTCCACAGGCTCCTGCCGTCCCGCGCCTTCAGCCCCGCTGCGACGTCCCCGACTGGTGGCACACCCTCCGTGCCGACACATACGACACGCTGGTCGACACCCAAGCTGACATCGACAAGATGCGGGGCGAACAGGCCGTACGCGCCGAACAGCGGCGCTCCGCCTGCGCCGGAGTCGACCGAGCGATCGCCGATCTCAACCCGCACCGGCATGCACATAACATCGCTAGTAGCAGGCTGGACCGCGCCGAGTGGACACACGGCGAGGCAGCGGCGCATCTCGACAAGGTCGGCTTTCGAGGTCGCCGAGCGGCCCGTCAACAACTCGCAGCCGCGAGCGCCGAACTGGCCGCCGCCCAACAGGCGTTCGAGTCGATCGACGCCCTCTGGCAACCACTCCGACAAGCCGTCGCTCGGGCAAATCGCAGCCACGAACTGCTTCACGAAACCCACAATGTCCAAGACCGCATCGACGACCGCCGCCAACTCCCCGAACGTCACCAAACCCTCACCGAACGACTCTCTGCCCTTGACACTTGGCACCATTGGGCGGTCGGCAGCAGCGTCTCCTTCGACGCCCTCACCATCGCGGTCGAAGTTCTCGATGCAGCAAACGACCCGTACTACCCGGCCCTCGCCGACGCCATCAGCAACGGTACGCCAGATTTGGTTACCGAACGCGACCCATCGCCGATCGTCTTCGAACTCGTGTGCCCGGTGATCGACCTCGAGCGCGATCTGTGCTAGGTGGGCCGCCGCGCTCGATGGTCTGACAGATCACACAACTCGATCGGTTGCAGCACCCAGTCGACTAGGAAAACATATACAATCTCAACGACTCCCAACTGAACCGGCTGTCGGGAAAACCAGCCTCCCGACGGCTGATATTTGGACTGCCTTCGCGCCCGATGACGGGCACTACCGCACACTCCCAGACGCCGCGAATTGTGATCGTCAATTGTGTGTTATCGTTCGTAGATGCAAGGTGCTTGGGTTCGATTTGCTTGTGCGCTGTGCTCTATATCGTTCGCTAGCTGCACCGGCGCAGCGAAGGGCTTCGATTCCGGGCCAGGGCAGTGCGAAATGGATGGCACGAACCCTGCGCTCTCCGCGCAGGAGAGACTTCGTGCGCTCATTAGTCAGGTCGAGTCGCCACTCCCGAGTCTTGGGCTGCGATGTCTTGGAATTGTTGAGCAGTCGGACGAAGTTCGAACGATCGCTTGGCTTCCGACCCCGATCGACAACCAATTCCTTGTCGAAATTAATGGTAACGCATGGATCGTAACTCTCGAACAGCAGGGCGGCGGATGGACCCAGCGGGCGTTCAAAACGAGACGCGCAATGACCATTGACAATGCCATGGCCCTCGCTAGCAACTATGTGAATAGTCTTCGCACTGGCGACTATCCCACAGCGGCGGATGTTCTGGGCATAGGACAGGTCGACGAAACGATTACACGGCCCGATTTAGCGAAGATCGATTTACGAGACGGTGAGACGGTTGAGGACGGCCTCGCTCGATACTGTTCCGCTCGGTGCGCAACTCTGGCAAGTGTGGACCTCGCCACTGCGGAGAGCGACGGATTCGCAGTGACCGTTACCTTGACAGATGCCAGCCAAACGATGGTTCACATAACCTTCGCGACAGAAACAGCCGCAGAGATGCGGGGACTTCCGTTTGATTCTTGACGACTCCACCCAAATGCAGAGCAGGAGAACACAATGATAACCAGAAAGGCTATACCCTCGATTGTGGGGGTAGCGGTGATTTGCTCGTCTGTCGGCGGCACCACCGATGTAAGTGCTAGTAGTAGTACAGATGGGGTTCAAAAAGGCAGCAGTCAGCTCAAAACTACCTTCCGAACGCGGTCGTCGAACGACGACAAAGGACGCGAGAAAGATA
>JAYTKG010000063.1:0-3064 GCA_043730435.1 Acidimicrobiia bacterium
GAAATGGAAGTGCGTGGCCGCAACCTGTCCGAAGGTGTGCCGCGCAGTTTCACGATTTCGTCGAACGAGATCCTGGAGGCGTTGACCGACCCGCTCAACCAGATCGTCTCGAGCGTGAAGAACGCGCTCGAGCAGACGCCACCCGAGCTCGGCGCCGACATCGCCGAGCGCGGCATGATGCTGACCGGCGGCGGCGCGCTGCTGCGCGATCTCGATCGGCTGCTGTCCGAAGAAACCGGCCTGCCGGTGCTCGTCGCCGAAGACCCGCTGACCTGCGTCGTGCGCGGTTGCGGCATGGCGCTCGAGCGCATGGAGCGGCTCGGCAGCATCTTCACGGCGAGTTTCGTCGCAGGTAGGCGGGTGTCGAGGAGGCGGGCGGGAGTGATGCCGGTGAACGCGCCGTTCTCGGGGAACCAGGCGGTGACATCAATGACGACATCGACCTCGGTGTCGGCGAACAAGCAGAGCTGACCGTCGGTACCGAGTTTGGTGAGCACCAGCGCGGGGATGGTCTGACCGCGGGCGAAGTTCACGTTCGAAGTTTCATCGGGGAGCGCGCTGCCACAGGGCACCACGGTGAGGTAGCCATCTTTGGCCGGGTTGGTGACGGTGACGTTGGCCGAGACGCTGGCAGCTTCCACCGGCACGGTCTTTAAACCGGCGATGGGAACCGGCCGAAGTTGCCGGGCCATGAGGTGAGCACCGTTACGAGTGTCGAGCAGCCGTACCGGTCGGATCGGATTGATGTTCGGATCCGTCACGGTAAAGCCATCGCAACCGACGAGTGATCGTGTGCCATCGTCGGCCAACGTGTAGACGCACGCTCGGTGCGGTCCAGGCTCAACCGTCAGGTTGCTCTCGAACAGCGCCGTTGACGTGATCGGGGGAGTGGTGGGCGCGCTGTCGACAGGGGTAGCTGCGAGTGGCGTCGCAAACTTGGCGGCCGTGGTGACGACGGCCCGGTGATCAATCTGGATGACAACCTTCGGATCGGCTGTCCCGACGGGAGTGGCCTCACCCGAGATCACAATCGTCTTCGGTCTCGGCTGGGTCGGCGTGTTCAGTTTGCCCGGTGCCTTCTTGGCGTAGGCCGCTGCCTTGGTGCGGATCTCGGCGAGGTACTTCCAGATGCGGCCGGGACATTCGGTCTGACCGACATCCAGATGCCCGACGATGCGCGGTGTGGTGAGTGGTACCGGATGAGTTGGATGGCCTTCGGTCTCGTCGGCACCGATCGTCACTGACGACAGGGGGTCGTAGCCGTCTAGTGAGAGCTTCCACCCGGCTACCTTGGCGACCGCCTCGATCACTGCGGCCGGCGGATCGACGTCCACGAAGTTGCCGATCACACTGATTCCGGTGGCCACCTGGTTGAAGCCGAGCGCGTGGGCTCCAACGACTGCTTGGTCAAGACCGCCGCTGCGTCCTTCCCAAATACCACCGAACTTGTCGACCATCACGTTGTAGCCGAGGTCGTCATAGTGCCGTACGTCCATGTCGTACGCCTGGAAGTTACGCACCAGTGTGGCTGCCTCGGCCTGGGTGTAGTCATTGCCGGGTGTCGCAGTGTGGTGGATCACAGCCATCTGCACGCCTTTCAGCGGGTTGCCCATACCGACGTGGATCTTGGGTGGGCGGGCATTCCAATCGGCGCGAGGATGAATGTCGAACGGGTAGATCGGGGCGGCCGGATCGGTGGCCGCCTTGACGTGCAACGCACTGCCGACGACATCACGCACGACGTGCACAGCAGTGTCGGTGGCGTCGAGTGGGAACTGCACCTCGTAGCCCGTTGCGTCGCTTACCCAGACGGGGTTCGAAATCAGGCCGGCAGGTCTGGCTTGACCGCCTTCGGAGGACGAAGGATCGGGTCCTTCGTCGGTCTGTCGCTCTAGCTCGACCCAGTCGCTCCAGGTGCTGTTGAGGATCGTTCGAACGCGGGCTACGCCGCCGCTTGCGCTCCGATAGGACAGGCCGAGCACCCCGAAGTTCGGGAGTTTGGTTTGGGCGGCGGACTTCCATTCAGCGCCAATTTCCTCGGAAACGTCGGCGGTCCGCCGCGTTGACGCAGAATTCACTCGCACCACTTTAAGTAGTGGCATCATCGTTTCTGCAGAAGCCAATCGATCACCCATGGTGGTGATCGCAGCTGCCATTGTGGTACTACCTTGGATGGTCAACGTGGTTCCGAAAAGAGCTACTCCCGCAAGGTAACCAAAAAAGGTCGAAAATTTCAGCACTTTCGGAGGCTATGCGAGTCTGTCAAGAATTGGTCATCGTGATTTTCTTGACAATGACTCGTTCGTTACGGCACTGTAACCTTAATGCAACATTTAGGCGCCAGTCTCACTGTGGGCGCTTATCCGTAGAATGAAAACTGAGATCGGCGGACACATGGCAACATCTCCTGCAGATATCGCCCACCTTCTTCGACGAGCCGGATTCGGTGGCACAGCCGCCGAGATCAACTCGTACGCAGGGCAAAATCTCCCCCAGGTCGTCGACAAGCTGTTGAACGACGCCGGGTCTCCGCAGCCCGGCAAACCAGCAGCGGTGGCGGACCCCAACAAGTCTGAGTGGGAGCAGTTCCACGCCTTGGGGAATTGGTGGTTCGACCACATGGCCAGCACAGCGGTGCCGCTGGCGGAAAAGGCCACCCTGTTCTGGCACGGTCATATCACCGCCGCCTACAAGAAGGTCGGCGAGCCCGACTACCTGTGGCGCATGCACGCCACGCAACGGGCGAATGCGTTGGGCAACATCCGCACCATGATGCAGAAGTGCGCCATCGAACCAGCCATGCTGGTCTTTCTCGACAACGCCTTCAGCGTCGACAGCAGCCCCAATCAGAACTTCGCTCGTGAGCTACTCGAACTGTTCCTTCTTGGCGTCGGCAACTATGGCGAGACCGAGGTTGAAAGTTGCGCCCGTGCCTGGTCGGGGCACAACCTGAACGAGGATACCGACCAGTACGAGTTTCGCGGTAACGATCACGACAGCGGCAACAAGACGTTCATGGGTGTGACCAAGAACTGGGACGGTCCGGCCATCATCGACTTCTTGT
>JAYTKG010000064.1:0-11955 GCA_043730435.1 Acidimicrobiia bacterium
AAGGCATCGGTACCGTGCAGCAGGCCTACGACCTCGTGGTCAACAAGCTCTAATGGCTGGGCGTCTTAGCCGAAGAGTTGTAGTCACCGGCTACGGCGTTATTGCTCCGTGCGGGTCGGGCAGGGACGCCTTTTGGGCCGGTCTGCTCGGCCCGAATCTCACCGGTGGTACCAAGGCCGGTATCGATCCGTGGGATCCCTTGCCGTACTTTGAGAATCCCAAAGAGGCGCGCCGCGCCGACCTGTTCCAGCAGTTCGCGCTCGGTGCCGCAGAAGAAGCCTTCGCCATGGCCGGTGAGACCGGTGTCGACCCCGGTCGCTTCGGCGTCATCTTCGGCACCGGCGTCGGCGGTATCCATACTCTCGAAGAGCAGGTGCAGGTACGGCTTGAGAAGGGCGAACGTCGCGTGTCCCCCTTCATCGTGCCCATGATGATGCCCAACGCTGCTGGCGCGGCCATCTCCATGAAGTACAAACTTCGCGGGCCGTGCCAGACGGTCACTACCGCCTGTGCCGCGTCCACCCATGCCATCGGCGACGCGTTTCGTCAGATTGCGTGGGGTCGTTGCGATGCCGTCGTCACCGGCGGCAGCGAGGCCGCTGGCTCCCCCACTGCCATGGCCGGTTTCCAGAACATGACGGCGTTGTCGTCCTCGGGTGTCTCTATGCCGTTCTCCGAAGGCCGTGACGGCTTCGTGATGGGCGAAGGCGGCGCCGTACTCATCCTTGAAGCACTCGATGTTGCCGTCGCCCGTGGCGCCACCATCTACGCCGAAGTGTTGGGCGGCGCGTCCAATGCCGACGCTCACCACATCACCGCGCCATCACCGGGTGGTGTCGGTGCCATTGCGTGTATGGAGTTGGCGCTCGAAGAAGCGGGCCTGCAGCCCAGCGATATCAAGCAGATCAATGCACACGGCACGTCCACACCGCTCAACGACGCGGCCGAAGCCGAAGCCATCCAGAAGCTGTTCGGCCCGTCGGGACCGCCCGTTACGTCCACCAAGGGCGTCACCGGTCATGCCCTCGGCGCGGCTGGCGCGCTCGAAGCGGTGGCCGTCATTATGTCGATGGAAAAGCGCCTCATTCCGCCAACGGCTGGCACGTTGGTGCTCGATCCGTCGATGAACATCGATCTGGTCATCGGCCAGCCCCGCCCGTGGGAACCGGGCCCGGCCATGTCGAACAGTTTGGGGTTTGGTGGCCACAATGGCTCGATCATCTTCGGCCCCCCGCCCACCTGACCAGTTCTCCACCGACGTCGAACGAGTCATAAGGGCCATCCCGAAAGGGACGGTCATGACCTACGGCGAGATCGCGCTCGAAGCCGGTTTCCCCGGTGCGGCGCGCGCGGTTGGCACGTTACTGGCCCGCTCGAGCGGAACCCTGCCGTGGTGGAGGGTGGTCAACGCGAGTGGCCGCCTCATCCCCGACCACGAAGTCGAGCACGCCCGCCGCCTCAAAGCAGAAGGCGTCGTGCTGACCGCGTCCGGCAAGGTCCGGTTCCCCCAGCACTGAGGTAACTATGTGATTCTGATGTCGCTGAGCAACATCAAAATCACAAAGCTGAGAGCTCAACCGTCAGAACAGGCGGGGTTCGAAGCGTTGGCCTTCGTGGTCGAGGAGCAGTTGTTTGATGTCGAGGTGGCCGCCGGTTGAGGGGCCGCCGCCGTAGCCGGTGAGGGAGCCGTCGGAGGACACGATGCGGTGGCACGGCACCACAATGGCCCACGGATTGTCACGCAACGCTCCGCCTACCGCACGAGCCTCACCCGATCGGCCGATGGCGTCCGCTATGGCCCCGTAGGTAGACGTGCGCCCGTAGGACACCGCAATGGTCGCCTTCAACAGATCGGCGGCGAAACTGCTGACGAGGGACCAGTCGAGGGGCAAGTCGAAGTCTTCGAAGTCACCGCTCCAGTACGCCGAAAGCTGGTCGGCCACGTCATTCAGCACCGCCGCCGACCCAAACGGTTCCGCGGGCTTGTCGTAGCGCCACATCACACCGGTAAGAAGCCCGCCGCGGCACGAGACAATCAGGTCGCCAATGGGCGTGCCGATCACGTCGACGGCTTCGGTCGTCGGTTCTACCTCGTGGGCGACATCGGGTTCGAAGTCATCTTCGAACTCTTCTTCGAGATCAGGCATCGACCAGCACGAGCATGAGGTCGCATTCGCAGGCGACTTTGCCGTTGAGAATGGCGCGTCCGGCACCCTTGCCGCCACGGCCGGACATGCGGTGGATCTCTGCCTCCAGTTCCAACGTGTCACCCGGTACGACCTGACGGCGGAAACGGGCGCCGTCCAGCCCGCCAAACAACGCGAGCTTGCCGTCGTATTCCGAACTGCTGAGCACGGCAATACCGCCCATCTGGGCAATTGCCTCGCACATGAGAACACCGGGCAAGGTCGGCCGCCCGGGAAAGTGCCCCGGGAAAAACCACTCATCGCCGGTGAGGTGCCAGAGGCCTGTCGCTGCCACGCCTGGGTCAACAAATGTGAGCGAGTCGATGAACAGGAAGGGGGCGCGGTGCGGTAGAAACTTTTCCGGGCTCGGCAATGCGGTACTCACGCGGCGAGTGCGTTCTTCTCGTCGAACTTCTTCTGCGCCGATGATTTGACGGTGTTGCCGTGCTGATCGGTAAACGCAACGACGGGGGCTTTATCTCCGGGGCTGAGCATGTTCCGAGGTTAACCCTGAGGTAGCAGGCTTGCAGGATTGACCGAGCGAAGCGAGACTGAGCGACACGGAGCGGTAGCGACCGAGCGAAGCATGAAGGGCTACCCCAGCGCGGCGCGGACTTCGGTGACGAAGTCGCCGACGGCGTCGGGGCCGCCGTCGAGCATGCGACGCATAACGGAGGCACCCATGATGACACCGTCTGCTACCTGGGAGGCCTCAAAGGCCTGCTTGGCGTCGGAGACGCCGACGCCGACCAGCACCGGCTTGTCGGTGACGGCCTTCAACCGGCGGGCCATGGTGAGCGCGCTGTCGGCCAGGGCCGCACGCTCGCCGGTGACGCCCAACAATCCAACGGCGTACACGAAGCCACGCGCCCGCGCACAGATAAGCGGCAGGCGCGAATCGGGCGCGGTGGGCGCAGCAAGCATGACCGTTTCCACGCCTGCAGCATCGGCGGCGGCGCACCATTCGCCGCTCTCTTCCAACGGGAGATCCGGCACGATGGCAGCCGAAATGCCCGACGATGCCAAGGTGGCGGCAAAGCGTTCATGGCCCATGCGGAACACGGTGTTGTAGTAACACATGACCGCCAACGGGATGTCGACGTCGAGACCGGCGACAGCCTGCAAAATAGCGACGGGTGTAGCCCCGGCATCGAGCGCCTTCTGGCTGGCTTCCTGGATGACGGGACCGTCCATGACCGGGTCGGAGAACGGCAGCCCGATCTCGACCGCGTCGGCACCGGCTTGGGCTGCGGCCTCAATGGCGCGTTCCCAGCCGGGGAATCCGCCCGTGATGTACGGCACGAGCAGCTTGCGCCCGGCTGCTCGTTTGGTGAGGAGCGAGGTCTCGAGATGAATCATCACAGGTGGAGAATACCCATCATCTGGCTGACATCTTTATCCCCGCGACCCGACATGTTGAGCAGCACAGTCTTGCCTTTCAGGCGATCTTTGGCCTGCATAACCCAGGCCAACGCGTGAGCCGGTTCAAGGGCGGGGATGATGCCTTCGGTACGGCAGCACAGCTTGAACGCCTCGATCACCTCGGCGTCGGTGACCGTTTCATACTGCGCTCGGCCGATGGATGACAGATGGCTGTGCTCGGGCCCGACACCTGGGTAGTCGAGGCCGGCGGAGATGCTGTGGGCTTCGAGCACCTGGCCAGCTTCGTCCTGCATGAGATAGCTCTTCATGCCGTGCACCACGCCAGGCACGCCACGGCGGATAGCCGCTCCCCCGTCGGGTTCTACGCCAACGAGTTGGGCGTCAGTATCGACAAAGCCACTGAACAAGCCAATGGCATTCGATCCGCCCCCGACGCATGCAGTCACCACATCGGGCATCCGGCCAAGCAGTGCTTGGCATTGCTCGCGAGCTTCAATACCAATCACGCGGTGAAACTCACGCACCATCCACGGATACGGGTGCGGACCCATCGCGGAGCCGATGCAGTAGTGGGTGGACTCGACGGTCGCCACCCAGTCGCGCATGGCCTCGTTGACCGCATCTTTCAAGGTGCGGCTGCCGGAATGAACCGCTTCGACTTCGGCACCGAGCAGCCTCATGCGGAACACGTTCTGGGCTTGGCGCTCTACGTCGACGGCACCCATGTAGACCTTGCACGACATGCCCATCAGCGCCGCTGCAGTTGCTGACGCCACACCGTGCTGACCGGCGCCGGTTTCGGCGACCAGCCGCTTCTTGCCCATCCTCTTGGCGAGTAGCGCCTGGCCGAGCACGTTATTGATCTTGTGGCTGCCGGTGTGATTCAGGTCCTCGCGCTTGAACAGAATGCGGCATCCGAGTTCGGCCGACAGGTTGTGGCACTCGGTGAGGGGCGAGGGCCGACCGGCGTAATCACGCAACAGATCTTGTAACTCAAGACGGAACGACGGGTCATCCCACGCGTCGCGGAACGCGGCTTCCAGTTCCTGACAGGCGGGGACGAGGGTCTCGGGCACGTAGCGCCCGCCAAACTGACCGAAGCGGCCGTCGGGGGTGGGTTCGGTCATGAGTGACATCGCCCCGCACATTACGCATGTAAACGTGTAATCGCGAAGGCGATTTCGCTACTCGTCCTGCCAGTCGTACATGTCGGCTTCGCCCACATCATCGTCGGTGTCTTCCATAACCTCAGCCGCCCGGGCCGCCAGAATAAAAGCACGCACCTTTCGAGCATCCTTACGACCAGGTGAAGCTTCGACACCCGACGACACGTCGACGCCGAACGGACGCACTCGCCGGATAGCAGCAGCCACGTTGTCCGCGTGCAGGCCACCCGCCAGCAGGATCGGCGGCGCACCCTTCGGAACACTGTCGATGAGGTTCCAGTCGAAAACGGTGCCTGAGCCGGGCATGGGCGCATCGATCAGGAGAAAGTCGGCCTTGTGGTCATTGGCACTGGCCAGCGCATCACTACCGGCAGCAAAGGCCTTGATGACATAGGTGACGGCGCTGCGCACGTGTTGTGTGACTTCGGGTGTCTCGTGCCCGTGAAGTTGTGCTGCCTTCAGACCGGACGTGTGCACCAGTTCGATTACCCGCTCGGGGGTGTCGTTGCGGAACACGCCAACCGTCATGATCTCTCGCGGGAGTTGGCGGGTGATGTCGTACACCCGGCGGGCAACAACCTGGCGTGGTGAGGGAGCAAAGATGAAACCGAGCGCATCGGCTCCCATGGCGACGGCCATCAGTGCGTCTTCCTCGTTCGTGATCCCACAGATTTTCACGAACATGGCCGAACAATACCGTCCCCAGGACCGAGAGGGGTCGATCATTTGACCAGCGTGGTGATGAAGGGCTGGAGACGCGATGATGGCGCCATGCAACCTTGGTCTGCCGACGTCGTGCTCACCGACGGCGCCACGGTGCACATTCGCCCTGCGACACCTGATGATACTGACGCCATCGTTGCGTTTCACCAGCGGCAGTCCACCGAAAGTAACTATCGCCGCTATTTCTCGCACCATCCGAAACTGTCGGCCGCTGATATCACCCGATTCACGACACCGGACTTCCAAACGAGCGGCATCCTCGTCGCCATTGACGGGCCGTTGTTGATTGCGATTGGTGGCTGGTACCGGTGGCCTGACCGTGCCGACGCCGACGTGGCCTTCCAGGTTGATGACGAGCATCATTCTCGCGGTCTGGCCACCATCCTGCTCGAACACCTTGCCGCCTCCGCCCGGGCTGCTGGCATCGACCGCTTTACTGCGGAAACCATGACCGACAACCGGGCCATGCTCGGGGTGTTCACTCGCGCCGGATGGCCGGTACAACGACACTTTGAATCGGGTCTGATCGAACTGTCGTGGGAGCTCTCGGACACAAGCGGATACATCGACAGTGTGGAGGACCGAGAGCAACTGGCCGACAGCCGGTCGATGGCCCGCTTCCTGCTTCCCCAGTCGATTGCGATCATCGGCGCGTCCGATCAGCCGGGCAGCGTCGGTAACGCTGCCACCCGGTCGGTCCTCGACTCAGCTTTTGCCGGCGAGGTCTACCTGGTGAACCCCGGCCGGGACCAGGTAGCCGGCCGAAACTGCCTATCGAGCCTGGATGACATCGACGGTCCGATCGATCTTGCCTTGGTCGCCGTTCCGGACGACGTGTTGGAAGACGTCATTCGTGCGTGCGCCCGCCGTCGGGTACGTGGCGCGGTCATCTTGAGTGCTCCACCATTCCCGATGACCGACATGGTTGCTGAGGCCCGACGCTTCGGGCTTCGGCTGGTCGGCCCGGCCAGCATGGGCATCATTTCCACCAGCCGCCAAGCCCCGCTACAGGCATCGCTGTCGCCCGCTGCTCCCCGACCGGGGCATGTGGCTCTGTCGCTCCAGTCGGGCCCGCTCGGTGCGGCTCTGCTGCAACAAGCGGCCAACCTACAGCTCGGACTGTCATGGTTCGTGTCGCTCGGCGAACGTAGCGACGTGTCGGGCAACGACTTGCTGCAGTTCTGGGAGGACGACGCCGAAACAAAGGTGATCGCTATCTATACCGAGCGGTTCGGCAACCCGCGCAAATTCGCCCGCATTGCTCGCCGAGTCGCACTGACCCGGCCGATCGTGGCCGTGGAATCGGGGGGTGACCGCATCACAGACGCGCTATACCTGCAGGCCGGGGTCATACGCGTGCCAAGCGTCTCGGACCTACTCGACACGGCTCGCGTGCTGGCTTCGCAACCACTCCCTGCCGGCCCTCGCACCGCTATCATTGCAAATGCAACCAGTCCGGACCGCTTGACCCGAAATGCTTTGCGCTCAGCCGGGCTGGAGCAGGCGACACCGGGCGGTCGGGTCCTGGCATGGGATACCTCCGATGACGACATTGCCGATGCGATCGCAGCCGCGCTGTCCGAGCCTTCCGTCGACGCTGTCCTCGTGATCCATGCGTCTCCCGTATACCAGGCCGCAGTGTCCCTCGGCCCCGCTATCGAACGTGCGGCCTCTGGCTCGACGAAGCCGATCGTGGCCGTCATTCTCGGACGTCCGGAAGGCCCGATCGTCGACGGTGGGAACGTGCCCGGGTTCGCCTTCCCCGAACCGGCGGCGCTCGCCCTTGGCCGGTTGTGGCGCTACGCAAAATGGCGTCGCGACGAAGCCGAGACTCCGACTCCGGCCTCGGTACGGGAAACGAAAGCAACCGATGACCTCGAACGGTTGCTCGCATCGAGCGGCGGCTTGCTGAGCGTGGAGGATGCGAAACCGATCTTCTCCGCCGCTGGCATTGCCATTCCAACGACTCGCACCGCCGCATCAGCTGCAGACGCCGTCGCCTTCGCCGAAGAGATCGGATTCCCCGTGGTGCTGAAGCGCCTCGGTACCCGGCCGCTCGGGCGATCGGTTGAGGCCGGTATCGCGCTCGATCTACCCACGGCAACAGCTGTGAGCGACGCCTACGCCGCGGTGGATGCAGTCGGTGGCGTCGGCCCTATCGTCGTGCAGGCTATGCAGACACCCGGGGTGGAGGTTCGAATTGCGGTGTCACAGCATCCCGCGCTCGGTCCGGTATTGACGGTTGGTCCCGGCGGCCAGTCAGGCACAGCGCTCGGCGATCATCCGCAACGGCTGCTGCCGCTCTCCCGTCGAGGGATTACCGAGCTGCTTGCCTCTTCGAGGCTGGGCAGTCTCCTCGCCGAACACGGTGTCGATTTCGGACCGCTTACAGACATGGTCGAACGCGTGAGTGACCTGGCGACGCAGCATGACCGCATCGCGTCGATTGTGCTCGACCCCGTTCTGGTGTCGGCCGCCGACTGTGCCGTAAGCGACGCCTGGATCGAACTTCACCAGCGCGACACCCCCACCGCCGCACTACGCCAACTCGACTAATTACAGATCCCAGTGCGCTCGGGCGGCGTCGATCACGAAGCGGCCCGGACCGCCAGAAGACGGCGCTTCGGGACGATACGACTCGCCGATTGATGCGGCCAAAGTGGCGCCGACCGAGTCGCCAAGGGCGCGCAGGTCGTAACCGCCTTCGAGCATGAACAGCGTGCGGCCCTTCCCTGCCAGCGACATGACACTCTTGGCCATGTCGCCAAAGTCAGCGGAGGTAAGACGCAGGTCCGCAAGGGGGTCATCCCGATGGGCATCGAAGCCAGCCGACACCAAAACCCAGGTGGGACGGAATCGCTCGGTGATTGGCAGCACGACTTCATCGAAGCAGGCGGCCATCACATCACCGGTTGCGCCGCTCGGAAGCGCCACGTTGAGGTTGGTAAAGGGCGCATCCGGGCCGCCGGTCTCTTGCACATGACCGGTGCCGGGGTAGGCCCCGTCTTCATGGGTGGACACGTAGAGCACGTTGGGGTCGTTGTAGAAGATGGCCTGCGTTCCGTTGCCGTGATGCACATCCCAGTCGATGATCGCGACCCGTTCCCCCTCGGCTACCAACGAGGCAGCCGCGACGGCGATGTTGTTCACCAGGCAAAATCCCATGGCCGAGTGCGGCAGCGCATGGTGACCCGGCGGCCTGAACGTACAAAGAGCGACATCGGCTCTCCCGTCCTTGAGCGCCTCAATGGCGACGAGGCCCGACCCGGCTGCGAGCACGGCGGTTCGCCAACTGCCGGGGCCATCAGCGAACGTATCACCATCGATATGACCGCCGCCCTCCATGCAGAAGTGCTCGAGCGCAAGCAGGTAGCGCTCGTCGTGCACGCGGGACATTTCGGCAAATGTGGCCGGCCGGGTCGCTTCGGGCTGGCATGCGTCCATCAGTTCGGCGCGTCGTAAACCGGCCAGTGCCGCGGGAATGCGATCTTCGCGTTCGGGGTGGCCGTGCGGGGCGAAGTGTTCGTCGTGGGCCGGGTCGGCCAGGAGCGCGATGGGCAACGTCACGGCTGCCTAAACGCCGCGAAGGTCCCGGATGACGTGCGCCGGATCGCTCGCCGTCACCAGTGTTTCGCCGACCAAGATGGCGTTGTAACCGGCCGCGCCCAGGCTGCGGGCATCGGCCGCGCCGCGCACGCCGGATTCGGCCACTTTCACCACGCCGTCGGGGATGAGACCGACCATGCGAAGTGCTCGCTCGTGATCAACCTGAAAGGTCACCAGATCACGTTGATTGACGCCGATGATACGAGCCCCGGCGTTGAGCGCCGAGTCGAGTTCACGCTCGTCGTGGATCTCGACCAGCACCTCGATACCGACCTCATCAGCAAGCAGATGGAACTCGAGGAGTTCTTCGGGGCTGAGTGCAGCGGCAATCAGCAGCATGCAGTCGGCGCTCATCAGCCGCGCATCGCACACGTCACGAATTGAGACGGTGAAGTCTTTGCGCAAGACCGGCAGGCGGGTTGCCGCGCGAGCGAATTGCAAATCGTTGGAGGAGCCGCCGAAAAAGCTCTCGTCGGTCAGGACCGACAGACAGGCTGCACCGCCCAGTTCGTAGGTGCGCGCTAGTTCAACCGGATCGAGACCGACGTTCAAGTCCCCTTTGGAGGGTGACCGTCGCTTGATCTCGGCAATGACGGCGAGACCAGGGTCTCGCGTGAGCGCGGCGCGAAACGAACGGATCTCGGGCATTCGGATGGCCTGCGCGACCAAATTGGCCAGCCGTCGGTCATCCGTCGCTGCTGCAGATCGGTGGGCGTCAAGAATTCGATCGAGATAGGTGACCATACGCAAGCACTGACCGTAGCGTCTCACACGAGCGCACGTCGCACCACGTGTCTTCACACATTGCCAACATGTCCATGACACGATTGTGCCGTGGCTGAGCAAACCGTCGTTATTGTCGAGGATGATCCGAGCATCTCGGACCTGGTCGACCTGTATTTACGTCAGGCCGGCTTCCGAGTTTTGCAAGCACCGAACGGCGAGCGCGGCTTGGAGCTCGTCCATCAACATCAACCCTCGTTGATCATTCTCGACATCGGCCTGCCGGGTATCGACGGGCTCGAGGTGTGTCGGCGTCTTCGTGCCACCTCCAGCGTACCGGTGCTGTTCCTCACGGCGCGTGACGGCGAACTCGATCGCATCATCGGGCTGGAACTGGGCGCGGACGACTACGTCACCAAACCATTCTCGCCCCGTGAAATCGTGGCCAGGGTAAAGGCCATCCTGCGCCGAGGGGCCACGACGCCGACGCCGAGCGACAGCAGCAACGTGGAGATTGCCGACGGTATCGTCATCGACACCAACCGCCGCGAAGTCACCGTTGCCGGAGCGCCCGTTGCCTTGGCGACGCGGGAGTTCGACCTGCTTGCGTTCCTGGCCCGCAATCTTGGGCTCGCGCTCGGGCGTCAGCAGCTGCTGGATGGCGTGTGGGGCGAGGGCTGGTTTGGTGACGATCGCACTGTGGATGTGCACGTGCGTCAGCTCCGCAAGAAGCTGGGCGATGACCTTCCGCTGGCGACCGTGTGGGGCATTGGATACCGCCTCGGATGACTCGCCGTCTGGTCATTGCCATCCTCGGGACGGCCATCGCAGCGTTGCTCCTCGCCGGCCTTGGCACGTTCCTCTTGACGGCAGCTACCGCCCGTCGGGCCACACAGCGAGCCGCGCTGGCGCAGTCGATCGAGATTGCCAACAACTTCGCCAAGGTGGAGCCGAACCTGGCCAACCGACCGGGCGTCGCCGACACGGTTCAGCGCATCTTCCGTATCGACGGTCTCGCCTTTCTTCGTGAGGATGTAAACGGAAAGTTGGTTGGCACCCCGCCGAAGGGTGTGTCGCCACTGCTGCTGAACCCCGCTGCCCTCCTGGCCGGCAAGAGACTGTCGGGTCATTCGGGCAAGCTCGTGTGGGCTGCCGCGCCGGCCAAGACCGCCGACGGCCAAATAGTGGTGGCAGTACTGGTTCGCAAGGTTGCCAACAGCTTTCTTCCGGCCTGGCGATGGTTCCTTCTCGCCAGCGGCGCGGTGGTGTTGCTCGGCGCGCTTGTGGCCGTGTCCTTGAGCCGCCGACTCACCCGACCTATCCGGCAGGCCGATGAGGCGGCTCGGCGAATCGCATCGGGTGAACTTTCGACTCGGCTGGTCGAGCCGTTACATCACGAAACCGACGAGCTGGCCCAACTGGTGCGATCAGTGAACAGCATGGCCAGCTCGCTCGAACGATCAAAGGGGGTAGAGCAACAGTTCTTGCTCTCGATCAGCCACGACCTGCGCACGCCGCTCACCTCGATCCGCGGGTATGCGGAGGCCATCTCTGACGGAGCAACGACCGACCCTGCCTGGGCCGCTGGGGTCATCCTAAAAGAATCCCGTCGACTGGAACGCCTGGTCGCCGACCTGCTTGAACTGGCCAAGCTGCAGTCCCGCTCGTTTTCCTTTCATATGCAACCAGTTGACCTCGCTGCCGTTGCACTCGACACGCTAGAAGCCTTCGGAGCCGAGGCCGCCGAAGTCGGCCTGCAACTCATCGTGGATGCCCCCGAACACATCTCGGTGGAGGCCGACCGGGACCGCCTCGGACAAGTCGCCGCCAACCTGGTGGAGAACGCCAAGAACTACGCTACGTCCACCATTACCGTTGGTGCTCGCGTGGTCGATGGCACGCCGATGCTCTGGGTGGATGACGACGGCCCCGGTATCGCTCCGGGCGATCGTCCGCATGTCTTTGAGCGGCTCTACCGAACCAGTCAGCAGCCGGTGCGAGCCGAGAACTCCAGCGGCCTCGGCCTCGCCATCGTCGCCGAACTGACCGCCGCTATGTACGCCACCGTCACCGCCGAACAAGCTCCCAACGGCGGCGCCCGCATGGTGGTCCGGTTCCGAGTCGTCCAGTTCCCCTGAGTAGCAAGGCCTGTCGTTTGGTGCGCTGCC
>JAYTKG010000065.1:0-2298 GCA_043730435.1 Acidimicrobiia bacterium
CAGCGCTGCTTGCGATGCTGTCGAGTTGCGCGAGTGGCGTCACCGTCGTCGGCATCGACAACGGCTTCGGTGCAGCCTGCGCTGTCGCTCGACTCTTCAGCAAGCCGGTCGCATGACACCCTCTATGTCAACCTGTTTCTCGGATTTGGGTCGTGAGTTCGTTGTGGGCGATGGGTTCGTCGCAGCTCGGGCAGTTTCCGCCGTAGCCGATTCGGTGGCAGAAGGTGTTGCAGTCGGTGCAGTATTGGTGGCCGAGGTAGCGTTGTTCGCAGATTGGGCAGGCGTACACGGTTGCTGGTCGGGCGGGTCCCGGTGGGGTTGGTTCGGGAGCGGTGGGGGTGTGTCGTTGGCGGTGGGCGGCTTGGCGGCAGGCGTCGGAACACCATCGTCGCCGGCCGATGGGGGTGAATCGCCGCCCACATTTCGGGCAGGTGATCGTTACGTCATCGTTACGCGACGGGGCAGTCATTTAGGCCGCCTTCGTCAGCGCGGCCGTGATATTGGCGGCGGCGGTGTGGAGTGCCGGGTCGTAGACGGCACCGTTGATCCAGCAACGCCAGATGACACGAACCCAGGCTCGGGCGAGGATACGTATTGCGTGGGGGTGGTCGCAGCCGCGGTCTTTGGCGCGTTGGTAGATATCGGCAGCCCACGGGGAGCCGTGGCGGCTGTTATCCGCGAACGTGGTGACCGCGTTACGGAACCGGGTGTTGCACGCCCACCGAAATTTGACGGCGTGGTGTTTACCGGAGTGTTTCGTCACCGGGGTGAGACCGGCGAGCGCGCAGACCGCTTCGGGGGTGTCGTAAGCTTCACGGCAGTCGCCCCACTCGGAGAGCATCTGGGCTGCGTTGATGGAACCGGACCTTGGCAGGGAAGCGAAAATCTGGCCGTCTGGGTGCTCCCCGAGTTGGGCGGCGATCTCTTTCGCCAATTGTTTGATCGCCGTGTTCAACGCCCGGATCACCGCGATGTAGGCGACAACCGTTGCTTGGCGAGCCTGGTTCTCCGCACCGAGGGTGATCCCGTCAGGAACCGAACGGAGCCGTTCGAGCAGCTCGCTAGGGGTGCGACGCCCCGTGTAGCTGTGGCGGGTCAAGAACTTGGCGAGTTGAGCTTCGGTCAGCCGAACCGCCGATGTGGGGGTTGGGTAGCGCTCCAAGAATTTCAACGCGATATCGCTGCAAATGTCAGCAAAGATTTCGTTCGCTCCAGGCCAGAACGCGTGCAAACAAGCTTCGAGCTGGTTGTTCGCGGTGACCCGTTGATCAACGAGCGCGTCTCGTGCTCGCGACACCGCTCGCAATCCGCGGGTGGCTTCGCTGAACGGGGTCAGGACCCGCAGTTTGTGTTGCCGCATCCGCAAGAACTCGGCGATCGTTTCGGCGTCCCCGGCATCAGATTTCGCTCCGGAGACAACCTCACCATCTCGCCATGCTTTGATCGCGTTCGGCGAGACCGGTACCACCGGATGACCGGCCTCCAGCAACATGTCGACCAGGCGACCGTCGGGACGTTCGATCGCAACGGGTGTCGAAGCGGGCGGGCCGAGTCGGGTCAGCCGGGTGATCAGCTGGTCGAACCCCTCCGAACTGTGTTTGATCATGAACGCCTTGCCGTGGCGGCCGTTGACATCGATGACATGCACAGCGTGTTCTTCGCTGGCCCAATCGATACCCACGTACCACACCGCGTTCAATCCGGTGACTTTGTCAGACATTCGCTCTCCTTGATCTCGGGTGATGTTCGAGCTCACGATGAGCGGGGTCTCGCCGGGCGGTCACTGACTGGCGCTCTACGGCGCATCCCTCTCTTGCCGGTTCAAGACACCCGAGAAGATGGAGGGCGGCAGTGTCATGCTGGCCCACGAAGGGCGACCACCTCGGGCCGTCACCCCCATCCTCATCGAGACCTCAACCGAACACTGCCGGATCCCGACCTCAGGAGTGTGGACCAGTGACCACCGTCGCGTGGTTCCACTGTTTCTCGGGTGTGGCCGGTGACATGGCACTGGGCGCCCTGCTCGACGCCGGTGCCGACGTTGATGCCGTCAACGCTTCGCTCAAGCACCTGCCCATCGCCGGTTGGTCACTTGCGAAGGAACGTACGCAGCGGAACGGTATTGGCGCGACTCGCGCGTTGGTAGCGGTGGAGGACACCACCCATGATCGCTCGTTCGCGGACATCCGCACCCTGCTCGCCGATGCTCAACTGCCCACCAGGGTCCACGCCCGAGCCCTGAAGGCCTTCACGGCGCTGGCCGAGGTGGAGGCCGCCATTCACAACACGTCGGTCGAC
>JAYTKG010000066.1:0-2225 GCA_043730435.1 Acidimicrobiia bacterium
ATGCACAAGCCGGAGCCATCTTGCAACCAGAAATCCGAAAAAGATCTATCGTTTGTAGCGATAGCACTTGACGTAGGAGCGATAGATGGACTTAAAGCAACTCTCGGCACTGCTAGCGATAGCCGATCACGGGTCGTTTTCGGCGGCGGCGAAGGCCCTGTTCACCGTGCAATCCAACGTCTCGGCCCACGTTCAGCGGCTCGAAACAGAACTCGGCGCAATTCTTATTGACCGAGCCAGGGGTCAGCTCACGGCAGCCGGACAGTTGGTCGCGGTGCGGGCACGACGCATCCAGGCAGAACTGGACGCTATGCCCACCGATCTATCGGCCGCCGCCGGCCATCTCACCGGTGAGGTGCGCTTCGGGGTCATCGGCACGACGGCGCGGTGGCTGATGCCACAGTTCCTGAACCAGCTCCGCGAAAGCCATCCCGGCGTGCGGGTGGTGGTGATGGAAGCGAGCACTACCTCGCTCGTCCCCCAAATTGAAGACGGTCGGCTCGAACTGGCTGTGGTGAACCTGCCAATAGACTCGCCCGAGCTGCTGTCACTCCCGCTCTTCGATGAGGACCTGGTGTGCATTGTTGGCACCACTCACGACCTCGTTGACCACACCACTGTCTCGGTGGCGCAGCTGGCGCACTACGACCTCATGCTTCCACCGACCGGCACTGCGTTGCGCCGAGATCTCGAAGATCAAGCTCGCAAGGCACACGTCGAACTCAAGGTGATGGCCGAGATCGACGGTGGCCGCCTTATGACGTCGCTCGCCATGGAAGGCTACGCCGCCGCCGTGGTACCAGCGACCGCCGCCCCGCGCTGGGTGAAGGGGGACTTCACGGTGATTCCGATGGTTGGGCTCCCCCGCCGCCGTGTCGGTCTTGCGCAGCGTCGACGCACCACGCTCTCGGCGGCGGGACAGGCCGTGGTCAACGTACTCACCGATGTGATGCGCGAGCGCGGGTCGCTGCAGCCCGGTGTGTTCATCACCGCCTGATCACGCTGTTCGGCATAACGGGTGGTTGAGTCCTCTAACCTGACGTTGTGCCGCCTCTCCTCACGACCCTTATTGCCTTAAGAGCCAAAGCCACCGGCGCGGCTCGGGCCGAGGTGGCCATGATCGATGGTCGCCCCGTTGTGCTGCTCGATGTGGATGCCAGCCAGCGCAAAGGCGCTCTCTCAGCCGAGGCCTGCGAGACAATCGCGTCAGCCGCCCAGACCGCACTTCGAGAGCGCATCCCGCTGGTCGGCTACATCGCCTCCTCCGGTGCCGACATCGTCGAAGGTATGGCGGCCCTGCACGGATGGGGCACGGCGGCCCGCTCCATCGCTGCGTGTTCCGGCATTGTGCCCATCATCTTTGCGGTCACCGGCCCGGCCGTTTCCGGTCCGGCCCTGTTGCTCGGCTTGGCTGATCATGTCGTGATGTCGAAGGACGCGTACGCATTCGTGAGTGGCCCGACGATGGTTGCTGAATTCACCGGCGTTTCCATCGATGCCGACGAACTCGGTGGCGCTGCAGCCCATGCTCGTCACAGCGGAGTGGCCTCCCTTATTGCCGATGACCTCGAAGCAACGCATGCCGCAGTGGCCAGCCTGCTGGCATATCTGCCGGCCAACGTCGATTTGCCGCCACCCGTCTGGCCCACATCCGACCCACCCGACCGCGCCACGCCTGAAGCCGGCGACTTACTGCCCGCTATCTCCACCGGAAGCTACGACGTGCGAGATGTGATGCGATCACTCGCCGATGATGGCGACATCCTCGAACTCAAGGCCCGATGGGCCGGCAACATCGTCACTGCGTTTGCCACCATGGGCGGACGTCCAGTCGGTTTGGTTGGCAACCAGCCGGTGAACATGGCGGGCACCCTCGACATCCCCGCCTCCCAGAAAGCGGCGCGATTCGTGGCCTTCTGTGACGCCTTCAATCTGCCCATCATCACCCTGGTCGACACGCCCGGTTTCTATCCGGGCAAAGACCTGGAATGGCGCGGCATGATCCGCCACGGCGCACAACTTGTGTTCGCCTACGGGCGAGCCACAGTGCCTCGCGTGTGTGTCATCTTGCGTAAGAGCTACGGCGGTGCCTACATCGTGATGGACTCCAAGAAGATGGGCAACGACCTGTGCCTCGCCTGGCCCGGTGCCGAACTTGCCGTGATGGGGGCCGGTCAGGCGGCGGCCATTCTGATGCGCAAAGCCACCCCAGAAGAACGGGCCGA
>JAYTKG010000067.1:0-12037 GCA_043730435.1 Acidimicrobiia bacterium
CGAGGGGTTTCGTTTGGCCTACCTTCGAATGTCTCTGGATACCTGACGTTCGGTACGCTTCGTGCGATGCGGGTATGGATTGACCAAGATCTTTGTACGGGCGACGGGCTTTGTGTCGATCACTGCCAGGACGTGTTCTTGCAGCTCGAAGACGGCATTGCGTACGTGATGGAAGCCGGAATTCCAGGCAACGATCCGGGCGGATCCGGCAGTTTGGCGTGGGTCCCCGAGCGGTACGAGGGTGATGTCATCCATGCGGCCGACGACTGCCCGGGGGAATGCATCTTCATTGAGATGGACCCACTCGCACTCGACCCGGCCTAACCTCACCGCATGTCGTCTGACCTGTCGCCAGAGGCCGTTGCGTGGATTTCCCGGTTTGCTGCCTCGCTGGGCCAGCCTGTTCCAACGTCGAGCGAGATTGAATCGCTCCTGAATTTGGCGGGGGTGGCGGCTCACGCATCCCATCGCCAAGCCGCTCCGGTCGCTTGCTGGCTTGCGGCCCTTGCGGGTCTCACGCCTGACGCCGGCCTGGCCGCTGCCCGCCAACTTGGCGACTAATCCCACCAACATGCGTCCGTTACTGCTCGCTTACGGCAGTAACTGCCGCAAGTTCGCAGGAGGGGCGGTTCTGCCGTTGGTTCGTGGGTGAATAATTGTTACTATGGCAGTAGTGCAAATTCCTTCTGCGTCGGTTTCGCTTGCTCGCTACCGCTCGCTATCGCTCAAAGTTCTGCACGGGAGCCTTCATGTCCATCAGTGATCTCGATCTTTCCAAGTACAGCCTCGGCTGGAACGACGGCGATGAATTCGTTATGCGCCCGGAGAAGGGCATCAACGTCGGCGTGGTCGAAAACATCAGCCGAATCAAGAACGAGCCGGACTGGATGCGACAGTTTCGCCTGAAGGCCCACCGCCAGTTCGAGCGCAAGCCGATGGCACCGTGGTTCGCCAAGAACATGCCCGACCTCGACTTTCAGGACATCTACTACTACATCAAGCCCATGTCCGAAGGCGTGGTCGATGAGTGGGACAGCCTGCCCGACCGCATCAAGCAGACCTACGAAAAGCTCGGCATCCCCGAGGCGGAGCGCAAGTATCTCGCAGGCGTGACGAGTCAGTACGACTGCCTGCGCGGATCTACCCTGGTTTGGACGAGCAATGGCATGAAGCCGATTAAGGCGGTCGAGCCCGGTGACGAGGTGTTCGCCCTAGACGAGGCCTCCAAGAAGATCGTCGTCAGTCGAGTTGTTGGCGGCGGGTACGCGGGTGACAAGGAGATCTTTGAGATCTCTGCTGGCTCACGGACCATCGGTGCGTCGGGTAACCATCCGTTCCTCGTATTGCGCGACGAGCGAAAGCCCGGTCGGCAGCGGGCACGCTATGCCGCCCGATGGGTGCGGGCCGATGAACTCTCAGTGGGCGATTTCGTTGCCGTTCCGACCGACCTACCGAACTTCGGCCTCGACGTCGGCGTGTCTGTGGATGAGTGCTGGCTGACCGGCTTGTACCTCGGCGACGGCTACATCAAACACAGTGGGGGCTACGACTCGGTCGAGTTCGCCATTGATGCCGAAGACAATGGACTGATTCAGGAGATTATTCGGGTTGCCCGCGATGTCTTCGGCCTCGAGTACTCGGTGGCCCCGGATAACCAACGCCTCCGAGCTCGAAAGACACGGTCGTTCGCTGCCCATCTCGAGCAGCGCGGCTTTGGTGGAAAGTCGCTGACCAAACGGGTACCTGATTGGGTCTTTGGGCTCCCGACGGAACAACGACTGGCCTTCTTGGCTGGCTTCATCGACGCCGACGGCAACGTTCGGGCTCACAAGACTGCCAAGAACGCAGTCATCACCAGCGGCAACGAATCGCTGCTGGCTGACCTACGCGAGTTGGCCCAGCTGTGCGGAATTGGCGTCAGCCGGGTGACCACCTTCGTGAGCAAGCATCCGCATGACGCCGAGCGATCGATCACCGGCTTCCGGCTGCACCTGTCCGGTCAGTTCGACCGCCTACCACTTCGCTCGCCGCACAAGGCGGCACGGTTGAATGCAAGGCGGTATGCCCACTCGAACCGCACGGCGAAGGGCACCGATTTCCGAGTCCATACCAGCGACATGCTGGGATACGTTCAGATCGAGAACATTGAGCGCGTCGGAGTCGAAGCCACCTACGACATCGAGGTTGAAGGACAACACAACTTTGTGGCCGAGGGCTTCGTCGTCCACAACTCCGAAGTCGTATACCACAAAAATCGCGATGATTTGGCTGCTCAGGGCATACTTTTCTGCGATATGGATACTGCGCTTCGGGAGTATCCGGAGCTGGTCCAGAAGTACTTCGGCACGATTATTCCGCCTGGGGATAACAAGTTCGCCGCGCTGAATACGTCGGTGTGGTCGGGTGGGTCGTTCATCTATGTGCCGCCGGGCGTCGAGTGCGAGATGCCGCTGCAGGCGTACTTCCGCATTAACTCCGAGAACGCTGGCCAGTTCGAGCGCACGCTCATCATCGCCGATGAAGGTTCCAAGGTGCACTACATCGAGGGTTGCTCTGCTCCGGTGTACACCACCGATTCGCTGCACTCTGCGGTGGTCGAAATCGTGGTGAAGCCGTCTGCGCACGTCACCTACACAACCATTCAGAACTGGTCTCCCAACGTGTACAACCTGGTCACCAAGCGGGCCAGGGTTGAGGCCGAGGGTCATATGTCGTGGATCGATGGCAACATCGGTAGCCGCCTCACCATGAAGTACCCGGCCGTCTATCTGGTTGGCCCCAAGGCTTCCGGTGAAGTGCTGTCCGTTGCCTACGCGGGCGAGGGTCAGCATCAGGATGCTGGCGCCAAGATGGTGCACGCCGCGCCCGAGACGACGTCCAAGATCGTGTCGAAGTCCATCAGCAAGGACGGCGGTATCACCACCTATCGCGGCCTGGTGCGGGTGGAGGAAGGCGCGACTGGTTGCAAGAGCCACGTGCAATGTGACGCCCTCATCCTCGATGATCAGTCGATCTCCAAGACCCTTCCGTACATGGAAGTGGGAGAGCAGGACGCCCAGATCGGCCACGAGGCCACCGTGTCAAAGGTGGCCGACGAGCAGCTCTTCTACCTCATGTCTCGCGGCCTTACTCAGGAGCAGGCCATGGGCCTGGTAGTGAACGGTTTCATCGAGCCGGTCACTCGCACCCTGCCGATGGAGTATGCCGTCGAGTGGAGTCGGCTCATCGAGCTACAGATGGAAGGCTCCGTCGGCTAAGGGCTTCTGGTAGAGCCTACACTGAACGTTGTAACACCCCGTCGGTAGGTTGGAGGTATGACGATGACCACTCGAAAGCTTGTTGAGGATTTCCTCGGCGGCGATGTCCCTCCTCATTCTCAGCTGATCAACGGGGAGGTCGTCGTGCACGACCCCAGCTTTCGTCACCAGGAAACACTCGGTGATCTCTACTTCCTGCTCAAACAATGGACCCTTGCCCTGTCTGGTCGCGGGCGGGCAGGGCTTGGCGGTAACTGGATCTTCGGTCCGGCCACCTCCCTTATCCCTGACGCTTGGTGGGTTCCGACCGAGCAGGCGCCCGGTCTGGTCGGCATTCGAAGCGATCTGCCTCCTGCATTGGCTGTTGAGGTGCGGTCGTCCTCAACCTGGATTCGTGAAGCTGGAGTGAAGCTGCGTATCTACGGAGAAGGAGGCGTTCAGGAGGTGTGGCTGGTGGACAACATCGCCAACATCATCGGAGTACATCGACGGTCAACGCCGACCGGTTCAACGTTCGACGTTGCCTTCGATGTCTCGACCGGGCTGCTGACCTCACCGCTCCTCGACGGGTTCACGCTTGATATCGACGCGCTGTTCGCTGCGCCAAGTTGCTCGGCTCAGTAGTCGGCGACGGGGGCTTGGCGTCTGGATCTGCGTGGTCGGAGGCATACATCATGTAATACCCGAACAAGTACCGGTCGACCGCCGTAGATTTGCTCGTACTATGTACGAGAATTTGGTACGAGATACGAAATTGTCCGGCGGCGTGGTGGCCGAAGGACTGGGAAAGCGCTTTGGTGACTTGTGGGCGTTACGCGGTTTAGACCTTGAAGTTGCACCCGGAACCATCCTTGGCCTGCTTGGTCACAACGGCGCCGGGAAGACCACAGCCATCCGCATTCTCACCACGCTGTCGCAACCAACCGAGGGGCGAGCAATGGTGGCTGGCCACGATGTGGTGGCACAAGCAGCCGCAGTGAGACAACGCATCGGTGTGGCATCGCAGCAGGCGACGGTGGACGGACTGATGCACGCCCGTTTAAACCTGGAGCTGGTCGGTCGCCTCCATCGACTCTCGAAGGCACAAGCCCGGGCCAGGGCCGATGAGTTGATTGAGCGACTCGATCTTGTGGATGCCGGCAACAAGTTGGTGAAGTCGTACTCGGGCGGTATGCGCCGTCGGCTCGATCTGGCCGCCAGCTTGGTGGCAACGCCCGAAGTGCTCTTCCTTGATGAGCCAACAACCGGTCTTGACCCGCGCAGTCGCGGCGACCTATGGGAGATCCTGCGCGGTCTGGTTCGTGATGGCACCACGGTGATCTTGACCACGCAGTACCTGGAGGAAGCCGACCGCTTGGCGGACGACATCATCGTGCTCGACCATGGCAAGACCGTTGCCCACGGCACGCCCGAGGAACTGAAGACGCAGATTGGTGACGATCGCATCGATGTCACTGTTGCGTCTCCTTCAGAGTTGGTTGCGACGGCCAGCGCGTTGTCCGGTTTCGCCTCGAACGACCCGAGCTTTGACCGGGACCTTCTCATCGTTACCGTTCCGGTTCGGGCCGGTACTCGGGTGATCGATCTGGTTCGTTCGTTGGACGAAGCGGGTATCGATGCTGTCGACATCAACCGCCGTCAAGCAACCCTCGACGACGTCTTCCTTACCGTTACCACTGATCGAAACGCTGAAGAGGAAATGTCATGACACCCGTCCTGATTCGCCCGCAAGGAGATCACTCATGACTACGACATCTGATACGCGCACGTCATCAACCCGACCTGATGTGGCCGAACATCGCGACTCCGCGCTGAAAGAACTTTGGCGTGACAGCTTGGTGTTTGCCCGACGCAATCTGGAGCACATCCGGCAGGTGCCGGAGAAGCTGATTGAGGTCACTGTTCAGCCCGTCATGTTCGTGTTGTTGTTCGCGTTCGTGTTTGGTGGCGCTATCGCCATCGGCGGACAGAGCGGGAAGTATCGGGAATACCTGATTGGCGGCATCCTCATTCAGTCGTTGGCGTTCGGCATGACCGGGCCGGCCATCTCTATTGCCAATGACTTGAAGGAAGGTGTGATCGACCGGTTCCGTTCACTCCCTACCACGAAGGCTGCTTATCTGGTCGGGCACTTCCTGGCCGAGCTGGCCGGGCTGACGTTGGCGATCGTGATTCTGCTCGGGTCCGGATTCGCCGTTGGGTGGCGCGCACGCACCGACGTGTTCCACATTGTCGGAGCCCTGTTGTTGCTCTTGACGTTCGCCGGTTCGATGATTTGGGTCGGCACGTGGATTGGGCTGAAGGCCCGGTCGGCCGATGCGGTGCAGGGCATTGTGTTCACGACGGTGTTTCCCATCACCTTCCTGTCGAACGCATTTGTACCGATCGACTCGTTGCCCAACGTGCTGCAGTGGGTTGCTTCGCTCAACCCGATCAGCGTGTTGGTCCAGGCTGTCCGTGTGTTGTTCGGCAATCCGACCGCGCCGATCGCGAAATCGACGTGGCCAATGACGCATCCGGTTGCGGCCAGTTGGCTCTACTGCGTCATCATCCTGGCCGTGTCGGTACCCGGAGCGCTCCGGCGCTACCAGGCCCGCACACAGGATTGAGAAACGCTCTGTAGGATTGATGCATGCCGATGCGTGAGGAGTGCAAGCACTACGAGAGCCGCACCTACGCCAACGGCGAGACGGCGCGCCGCTGCAAAATGGACCTCGCGCCCGACGCGCCATGGCGATGCCCGGATCAATGCCCGAAGTACGAACGTCGCTTGGCCGATGCCGGGTGGATTCGGGGCACGATGGTATCGCCGCCTACCCCGGCCGACCCTCCCGGGCTCGACGACGGATCGGCTGCGGCCGTGCTTGATGAGGCCGAGGACTTTCTCAACTCCATTGGCGCTCAGGTGATGTCCGAAGTCAGCGAAGAACAGCGTCGTATCGCCAACCGGCCGAAGAGCAAGAAGAAGCGCTTCAAAAAGAAGTAGGTTCGGTATTTCTCCTATCTGGATAGTAGAATCTCTTATGGTTCTATGACGCTCTCACCCGCATTTTCCCCCGATTCAGCTGCTGTTCTCTCCGGTCCGGCCTGGTTGCAGGCTCGCCGTGCCGAGGCCGCCGAACGTGCCGCCGCCACTGCCTGGCCCACAGCCGAGGATGAGTTGTGGCGCTATAGCCGTATTGACCAGCTCGACCTGTCCACGATGTCAATCGGCGCTGCAGCCACAACAGTCGAAGGCGGCGACGGCTTCGTGGTCGAGATCGAACCCGACATCTGGTGTTCCATCATGGCCTGGCCGCTCGATCTGTTCGCTGATCTGAACAATGCGTTCTCCGCGGCGCCGATTCTGATTCAGGTTCCCCGTGGCAAGGCCGGGACCACGCCGATTGTGATCACCCACCGGCTGCCAGCTGGGGTTGCGTCGTTCCCTCGCCTCGTCATCGATGCGGGCGAAAACGCCGAAGTGACCGTCATCGAGAAGTTCGTTGGTGGCTCGCAGGGTCTGGTCGCCCCGGTCATGGAACTGCGAGCCGCGCAGTCGGCCCGGGTCCGTTATCAAGCGGTCAATGAGCTTGACCGTGACGCCTGGCTCATTGCCAACCAGATCTCGCGCAGCGAACGTGACAGCACGACCGTGCTCGCCACCGTGGCGCTCGGCGGCGGCTACGCCCGGGTGCGTACCGACGCTCGGCTGCTGGGCCAGGGCGCACACGGGGAGCAGATCGGCGTCAGCTTCGGCGAGGGAGATCAGATGCTCGACCTGCGCGTCACTCAGACCCACGCAGCACCCAAGACCACCAGTGATCTGCTGTTCAAAGGTGCCGTGCAGGATCGGGCCCGCAGCGTATACACCGGCCTCATCCACATCGAAAAAGACGCACGTGGTGCGCGTGCGTTCCAGACCAACCGCAACCTCAAACTGTCGTCCGAGGCGTGGGCCGACAGCGTGCCGAACCTCGACATCGAAAACAACGATGTGAAGTGCAGCCATGCCTCCACCGTCGGTCCTATCGATGAAGAGCAGCGTTTCTACCTTGAGAGTCGCGGCATTCCACCCGAGATCGCCGATCGCTTAATCGTGCTCGGCTTCTTCGACGAAGTGATCGACAAGCTCCCGGCGCAGCTGTTGTCTGCCGAGTTGCGGGCCGAGGTTGCCGGCAAGCTTGATCGTCGCCCGGTGGAGGTGTCGGCATGACCACGCACGCTGTCTGCAAGTTCGATGACCTGGGCGTCGCGGAGGCTCGCAAGTTCATTGTCGAGGGTCACAAGGTGTGTGTGGTGCGCATCGACGATTCGATCTACGCCATTGGTGACACCTGCTCGCACGCTGAGGTTTCGCTCAGCGAGGGCGACGTGTATCCCGACGAGTGTGAGATCGAGTGCATCAAGCACGGCAGCACATTCAGCCTGAAGACGGGCGAGCCGCAGACATTGCCCGCCACGCAACCGGTGCCGGTCTACGACGCAGCCGTCGTTGACGGCATGGTTCACATCACCATCACGGCAGGAGCGCAGAAGTGAGCGAACTGGTTATCACTGAACTGCAAGCCGGCATTCCGGGCAAGCAGATTTTGCACGGCATCAACCTCACCATTCCCGCGGGGGAAGTGCACGCCATCATGGGGCCGAACGGCGCCGGGAAATCGACGCTTTCGTCGGTGCTCATGGGCAAGCCCGGCTATGACGTGATCAGCGGTTCGGTCACCCTTGATGGTGAGGACATGCTGGCCCTACCCACCTGGAAGCGCGCGGCGGCTGGCCTGTTCCTGGCCATGCAATACCCAACCGAAGTACCGGGGGTCGGCCTTGAGCGGATGCTTTCCGAAGCAATGATTTCCAGCGGTCGTGATGTTGCCGGTCTGCACGCACTTATGACGGCTGAAGCCAGCCGGATCGGTTTCGACGAGAAGTTCCTTGAACGGGCACTCAACGTCGACCTGTCAGGTGGCGAAAAGAAGCGCAACGAGACGCTGCAACTTGCCGTCTTGAACCCGCGATTTGCCGTCCTCGACGAGCTGGACTCCGGCCTCGACGTCGACGCGCTGCGGGCTTGCGCCCGTCGGGTGGCCGAGGCAAGCCGCGAACAGGGCCTGGGCGTGTTGGCCATCACCCACTACAACCGTCTGCTCGATGAGCTGCGCCCCAATGTCGTGCACATCTTGGTAAAGGGTCGCATTGTGGCTTCGGGTGGTCCCGAGTTGGCGGCGCAGCTCGACATTGACGGGTACGCCGCGTTTCAGACGCCCGAGCCGGAGTCTGAGCCGGTGGCCAAGAAGCCGTCGCTCGACGACCTCTTCGCGCTATAGAGCCTCAGAAACCTGGCCTGGTTGAACGTTGGCGAGCAAGAATGAGGATGAACTGAGATGCGGTTGCCGACCAGCGCTCGCCTCTATGAGTTTCATATCGCCCTAACGAACTGAGTCAGGCGGCCAGAGCGAGTTCGCGCATGCGAGCTTGCTGTCGCATCACGGGCAACGCAATGGGTTGGAGCAGGCCGACCGGGCCGATGGACTCCATGATCTCGATGTCGTGATTCCACAGGATCGGACCCAAATGCTTGGCGACCCGAGGGGCTTCCAACATGGGCGCAGTTCGTAGCGCCTGGCGGCGCTTGCGTAGCAGTCGTTGTGCCATCAACCACACGGTGAGGCCGACGACCGAAAGGATGAGTGCCTGGCGTTCGGCGCCCGTCGGATTCGGAATCACCTTGTCGAGGTTGTCGATGGTGATACGGAACTTGGGTGCCGGTGCGTCGGTCTTTGCAACACTGTCGATGAGCGTCTTACGCTGCTGTGCCTCTATCGACAGATCGGCCGTGGCCGTCTGGTAGTTGCCGAAGGCCGGGACCACCACAATGATCACTAGGAGCGCGGCGGCAGTCATCCACAAGGTCGCTCGTAGCTTTCTCATCCGCACCTCCGCACCGCTCCGTGGTTACCTCACCAAGTTATCGACGCCGGTCACCCGAATCGTGAGCGAATTGAGGCGACCTGAACAATCTTCTGACTACGAATAGGTGCGGTTTACGAACGGGCGAGCTAGTTGGCGTCGTCCATCGCTTGGGACAGGGTGTTCCAGGCGAGGGTGGCGCACTTAATGCGAACCGGGAACTTTTGCACGCCGCTCAGTGCTTCGAGGTCACCGAGTTTCACCTGGGGCTCATCGTCGTCGTGGTCGGCGTCGTGCTCAGCCTCGTGCTCCGGGGCGGGCGGGGTCATCATTGCCTTGAAAGCCCGGATGACGGCGCGGGCTTCGTTGACCGTCTTGCCTTTGACGGCCTGCGACATCATGGATGCCGAACTCTGACTAATGGAGCAACCCTGGCCGGAGATGCGGATGTCTTCAACCTTGTCGTCTTCTACCATGAGGAACACTTTGATCTCGTCACCGCAGAGCGGGTTGAATCCCTCGGCCATAATCGCAGGTGGATCGAGCTCGCCGCGGTTACGAGGGGAGCGATAGTGATCGAGGATGATCTCGCGGTAAAGGTCTTCGAGGCCGGCCATGGAAATCTCCTACGGGGCAAACAGGGATCGGGCGGCATCAAGGCCGTGAACAAGGGCGTCAACGTCGGACTCATCGTTGTACACATACAGGCTGGCACGGGCGGTTGAACCGACGCCGAGCACCTTCATAAGCGGCTTGGCACAATGGTGCCCGGCCCGCACGCAGACGTTGGTTTCATTGAGCACCTGGCTGATGTCGTGGGGGTGCACGTCTTTCATGGCGAAGCTGACGACGCCGCCGCGCAGCTCGGCGTTGGTGGGGCCGTAGATGCTGATGTCGTCACCGAAGTGGGTGGTGAGCCGGTTGAGCATGGTGGCCGTGAGGTCGATTTCGTGACGGCGGATGTTGGCCATGCCGAGGCCGTTCAGGAAGTCGATGGCGGCACCGAGGCCGACTGCTTCGATGATGGGCGGCGTGCCTGCTTCGAACTTGGCCGGCAGGGGGGCGGTGGTGAAACCGTCGAGCCGCACGTCGGCGATCATGTTGCCGCCGCCGAGGAATGGGGGCATGGCGTCGAGTAGTTCTTCTCGTCCCCACAGGATGCCAATGCCCGTCGGGCCGCACAGCTTGTGACTGGAAAACATCATGAAGTCGGCGTTTAAGGCCTGCACGTCGGTGACCATGTGCGGAACGAGTTGGCAGGCGTCAACGAAGGACAGCGCGCCGGCCTTGTGGGCCGCATCGGTGAGTTGGCGAACCGGGTTGATGGTGCCAAGCACGTTCGACATGGCGGTGAAGGAAAAGACCTTGGCGTCTTGTAGGAGTTCGGTGAGGTTGCTGAGGTCGAGCAACCCGTCGTCGGTGAGGCCGACCCACCGAAGTTGGATGCCTATTTCCGCCACGAGCATGTGCCAGGGCACGATGTTGGCGTGATGCTCCATGTGCGTGAGTACGACGACGTCGCCCTTCGACAGGTTGGCTCGCCCCCATGATTGGATGACCAGGTTAAGCGCTTCGGTGGCGTTCTTGGTGAACACGACTTCGTGATCGTGCTGAGCGTTGATGAGGCGAGCGACTTTGGCACGGCCGCACTCGTAGGCGTCGGTGGCTTCCGACGCTAGGCCGTAGGCGCTGCGGCTAACCGGTGCATAGCTGGTAGCCATGAACCTGCTCATCGCATCGATGACGCACTGCGGCTTTTGGGTGGAGTTAGCCGAGTCGAGGTACACGATCGGCATGCCGTTGATCTGTCGTTGCAGCAACGGGAACTGGGCCTTGATGGCGGCGACGTCAAGCATGAGCGGCTCGGAATTCGTCGTAGCCTTTGTTCTCCACAATGTCGACCAGTTCCATGCCGCCGGTCTGCACGATGCGACCGTCAAGCAAGATGTGCACCACGTCGGGCTTCACTTCGTCGAGCAGGCGCTGGTAATGCGTGATGAGCACGATGCCTAGATCTTGGCGGTCGGCTTTCACTTCGCGAATGCCGCTGGCAACCGTTCGGAGCGCATCGATGTCGAGGCCGGAATCGGTCTCATCAAGAATGGCCAGGTCGGGCTGGAGGATGGCCATCTGCAGGATCTCGTTGCGATCTTTTCGCCACCGCTGAAGCCTTCGTTGAGGTAGCGGTCGGCGAACTGCTTGTCCATGCCGAGGCGGGCCATCCACTCCATGATGTCGAGCCGAAGTTCGAGCACGCTGAGGTCGATGCCTTTGCGGGCGGACAGGGCCTGGCGGAGGAACTGAATGACGGACACGCCGGCGATTTCTTGCGGATACTGGAAGGCGAGGAACATGCCCTGCTTGGCCCGCACATCGGTGGGCCACTCGGTGATGTCGTCACCTTTGTAGAAGATTTCGCCTGCCGTGACCTCGTACTCGGGGTTGTTGAGCAGCGCAGAGGCGAGGGTGGATTTGCCCGACCCGTTGGGGCCCATGATGGCGTGGACCTCGCCCGGCTTCACCTCAAAGCTCACGCCACGCAGGATTTCGGGCGGCACGGTGTCGTCATCGACAACCGGGCGAGCATGAAGATCGACAACCCGAAACAGTTCGTTCACGGCGCTCAGTGTATTACCCCTATCGCCATAGTGGAAACCCCGGGTGACGTGTGTCTACTTCGCTTCTCACTGTGCTGATTTCCTCACTCGGTCGCTACCGCTCCGTGTCGTTCGGTGTCGTTCGCGGCGCTCTTGTCGCTTCGCTCCGAAATCCCTGCGAGGGCGGCAGATGGCCCTTGCTGTAGCAGGGTCGCTGTTCGGCGGCGCCTGGTACGTTTCGAACGGGCTCACCAGCCGCGGTTGACCCATTCTTGGAGGTGAGGGCGTTCGTTG
>JAYTKG010000068.1:0-3002 GCA_043730435.1 Acidimicrobiia bacterium
CTTCGCGGATCCGTAGGGCATAGTCGAGGCAAGGTCTTTGGACATGGCACAGTTTGCAGATGGCCTTCGCCCTGGCCTCCCGGCGGGCTTTGTCGTCCCGTGGCTCAAGGTGGGACGGGGGAAAGAACACCGCTTGCAGCGGTCCTTTGCACGCAGCTTCTCGCTGCCATTCGAGCGTGATGTTTTGTACCTTCGACACGATGCCCCTCCCTGCTCACCAAAGCTAGGTCTGTGTCGTACGGCTCAGCAAAATGGAGCGGAAATGGGCCAAGAATGACCCGTAAATACCGTCGTTCTGATCGTTATTCGGGGGTTTTGGAGCGTTCGCGGTGATCCTTGGCCGCGCCGAACTCCGGTTCTACTTCCAGCGTGACGCCGTCGATGGCGACGACACGGAGCCGATCACCGGCCGCGATCGGGGTCGCCCGGTTGGTCCGTGCCCGCCATTGCCCCTGACCAATCTTGGCCACGCCGTCGGGGCTGATGTCGGCCACGGCCTCGCCCAACTCGCCGATCATCCACTCCCGCCCGATGGTTGGCGTGGCAAATCGAGTGCGCACCATGGAGGGCATGCCGCTGAGGAAGGTGAGCAGCACACCACCGATTCCGGTGATGAGTGCTGGCCACGCAAGGCGTCCGTCGGAGTAGAGGAAGACGGACGCGACGATGAACATCGCTATGCCGATGGCGGTCCAGGCGCGGGGCACGCCGGTCTGAATATCAACCGACAATGCAACAAATGCCGCAACGAGCAGACCTACCGCCCAACCCCGCGTTGGAAGCGCGCTGAGCCCGTAGCAACCGAAGATGAGGCAGGCGGCGCCGATCACACCGGCAATGCCCACGCCAGCGGTGAAGAACTCAAACACGAGCAGACCGAGACCGATAGCCATGAGCAGGTAGGCCACGGGCTTGCTGGCGAAAGAGTGCATCAGTTGGCTGACCAGTCCGAGTTTGAAGAAGCGAGGGGGGCCCGATACGCCGCGCCCGGCTCGACCATCGGGCAGCGGCTGCGCCGTGTGGAGTTCCTTGTCGCCGATCTTCACGCCGTCGAGCGCGACGATCATTTCGCCCAGCACCGCGGTGCCGCCGGTGTCGTTGCCGAGCTTGAGGGCACCGGCAGCTCGCGCGTCCTGCGCGTTCAGGGTGCCGGTCTTGAGGCGGGCGTCGGCCTGTCCGAAGGTGAGTGCGCCGCTCTTCGGCTGCAGCGTGTCGCCGAAGCGTCCGATCTTGCTGCCGGGTGCCATACCCGTGATGGCAGCCGCGCCGAGCAGCTGACCGGTCTTGCCGAAGGCCGTTGCACCAGATGGCCCGACCCAGATGACGACCGGCACCTTCGAGGTGCGCATGAGGTCGGCGACCTCGGCGACTTCGCTGTTGGAAATCACGGCGCCCTTCGAGTTCATCTGCAGCACCAGGGCCTGGGCACCGTCGGTCTCGGCGCGGCTGACGGCGTTTCGGATCTCGTTGGCCAGAATGCGGTCGAGATACCCACTGACCTGCAGCACATCGACGGGCGGTGTCGCGGGCACCGGAAGGTCGGCAGCTGTTGCGGCACGTCCGACCCCGAACACGGCCAGGATCACACCTAGGCTGAGGATGAGTTTTGTTGCGGTGACTAACCTGCGCACGCTGCCTCCGAGGCTGAAGCGGTTACTACGAGAAAGGGCACGAAGGTGGATCCAAAAGCATTTTTCACCACTTCGCGAGTCCTGATCGTGGCCGGAAAGGGCGGCGTCGGCAAGACGACGGTCACCGCCGTGCTCGCCAAAGCAGCCGCTGCGTCCGGATTGACCGTGCGGGTGGTGGCTATTGACGAAGAATCACCCCTCGGCGGATTGCTTGGTTTGCCCAAGCCACTCGGCCCCAAAGTGGTCAAGGTCACACTCCAGATCACGGCGCAACTCGTAACCCCCATGCAGGCGCTCGATGATTATCTGCGAGACCATGGGATGCGTGGCGTTACCAGCCAGTTGTCCCGGTTGGGCATCCTCGATGTGGTCGCCTCGGCCGCGCCCGGCATCGACGACATCTTGGTGTTGGCCAAAATCAAACAGCTCGACAAGCAGAAGGTGGCCGACCTCATGATCGTCGACGCACCCGCGGCCGGTCACGCGATTCCGTTCCTGCGAGCACCACGAGCCTTGCGCGAAATCATCTCGGTCGGCCCGGTGAACACCCAGGCCGTAGAGGCGGGCGAGATGCTGGCCGACAGCACTCGCTGCCAAGTGATCCTGGTTGCCCTGGCCGAAGAGACACCGGTCAACGAAGCAATCGAAACCGCCTTTGCATTGGAAGAGGACATCGGCGTCACGCTCGGCCCGATTGTGGTCAACGCTCTCTATCCGGCCGTCGACGATCTGGTCGCGCCGCCTCGGGCCCGTTCGGCTATTGCGACCGCTGCCCGCTTCCGACTCGCTCGTCTGCAAGCACAAGAGGAACACCGTGATCGCCTGGCAGTCGGTCTTCCGCTGCCACAACTCGTGCTGCCCTTTGTCTTCGATGCAGCACTCACCTCAGAGACCACCGACACACTCGCAGAGGTGTTGCTCGAAGCGATTCGGGCGTTGTGACCGATAGGTTGACTACGTGACAATGGTGAGCGAGGCCGTGGCGAACCTGGCCGATGTGATCGACGGGCGTTCGATCATCGTGTGCGCCGGTCCCGGTGGGGTCGGCAAAACCACCACCGCAGCCGCTATGGCATTGGCCGCCGCCAAGCGCGGTCGTAGGGCAGTCGTCATCACCATTGACCCGGCCCGACGGCTTGCTGATGCCTTAGGGCTGAGTGCCGGTCTTACCAATCATCCGCAGCAGGTCAAAGGTATCGGCCCTGGCGAGTTGTGGGCCATGATGCTCGACCCCAAGCAGACGTTCGACGATGTGGTCGGCCGCTACGCAAACGACCCCGAGCAGGCTGATCGCATCCTCAACAACTCGTTCTACAAGAACGTCTCGAGCGCGTTGTCGGGTACGCAGGAATACATGGCGGCCGAGAAGCT
>JAYTKG010000069.1:0-6031 GCA_043730435.1 Acidimicrobiia bacterium
CAGACTATCGCCCGCGCCAACCGGGTGTTCCCCGAGAAGGAAAACGGGTTGATCGTCGACTACATCGGCGTGTTCCGCAACCTCGAGAAGGCGCTCGCCATCTATGGCCCCGCGCTCGCTGAGGATCGGGTCGATTCACCGATCCAATCGAAACAAGCCCTCGTCGGTGAACTGGCTGCAGCGATCGCTAGGTGCGCCGAGTTCTGCGAGGCGTACGACATCGACCTCGAAGACCTGAAAACGGCACGAGGTTTCGAGTTCATCAACCTGCGCGACTACGCAGTCGAAGCGTTCCTTCACGACGACGAGCGCCGCACCGAATTCCTAGCGTTAGCCGGTCAGACTCGCAAGCTGTTCAAAGCTGTATTGCCAGACCCGTCGGCCCAGGCGTACCAGAGCTATGTGGCTGTCATCCGGGTGCTGGCCGAGGCGGTGCGCGCCGTGACTGGTAGCGGTGAGCATGACATTGACGATGTGATCGATGCAGTCGACCGTCTACTCGACCGCTCCATCGGCGCTGAGGAGTACATCATCCGCGCCGCTGTCGATGAGGCTGCGGCGGCGGATCGGCGTATCGATCTGTCCAAGATTGACTTCGAACAGTTGGCGGTGAAGTTCGCTGGCAAAAAGCGGACCGAGACAGAACGGCTTGCGTCGTTGTTGAAGACCCGGGCTGTGGCGATGGCTCGGAAGAACCCGACGCGGCACGATCTGGTCCGCCGCATTGAGGAACTGATCGCCGAGTACAACGCCGGCAGCATCAACATCGACGAGTTCTTCCGGCGATTGGTCTCCCTGTCGGACACGCTCACCACCGAAGAGCAGCGCGTCGTCGTCGAAGACATGACCGACGAGCAGCTCGCCGTCTTCGATCTGCTCACCAACCCTGGCCCTGCCCTCGATGACGATGATCTAGCGCTGGTACGAGTGGTCGCCAAGGACTTGTTGACCCACATTCATGAGAAGCTAGCGTTGGATTGGCGGACCCGGGCCGAGGCGCAAGCCGCCATGCGAGTGGCCATTCGTGATGTTCTTGATGATGGGCTGCCGCCGGACCCTTACCCGCGAAGTGTGTTCGATCAAAAGGTCCAAGAGATCTTCGACCACGTGTACCTGTCGTACCCGTCAGCGACGACGGGCGTGTACACCGAAGCGGCAGCCGCCGAGAGTTCGGTGATGACGCTGGACGCAGACACGTTGATCGCTCGTCTGCAGCAGGACAGCGAGCTGGCTCGTCGGGTTGACGAAGCGCTGCGCGAGCAACAGGTACAGAAACGCTCGCTCGCTGAGTTGCTGGCCGCCGATGAGACGGATGACGTGGAGTACAAGTCGACGGCCCGCTGGAACGTGAACGAGCAACGGCGTGACAAGGTGATGGAGGACAACGTCACCAAGACCGTCGCCGCGTTCTTGAACAGCAGCGGCGGAACGCTGCTCATCGGCGTGCGCAACGACCGCACCATCCACGGCCTCACCGACGACTATGCCCAAGTGAACCCGGCCAACGCCGACGGTCTCGTGAACTGGCTCGACACGATGCTGGACAACTCCATCGGTAAGTCAGCGGCCGCCCGCATCAAGATCGGCATTGCTCCGGTCGGCCACGACCTTGGTGGCGGCGACATTTGCCGCGTCGACGTCCCCGCTTCATCTCGCCCGACCTGGGCGAAAACGAGCAAAGCCGACCGCGTTTTCTTTCGACGCCGCAACAACTCCACCGTCGCCTTCGCCGACAACGAAACCCAAGCCCTCAATGAATACATGTCCGATCGCTGGCCGGGCCACGCGGGGTAGCGGACGAACGCACATCGGGAGCTCGTTTGGCCGACCTCGCACACGAAAACCGGCGCAATGAAACCGCACTCAGCCATGGGAGTCGGAGCGTGTGGTGTGACGACCGCTAAGTTGAAGTCACGGGGGGAACAGCGTCGGCTGGTTCCGATGTTGAGATCTAGTCCATCGGGCAGGTGCCACTGCGCATGTGGTGCGACCCGCTCAAAGGTGTGCTCGAATTCCATCTTCTAATTTTCTGGACGGACGCTGCCGCCGCCGAGCAGGCTTTGTTCTATGGCCAGATCCTGTTGATCGGGTTGAACTGGATTAGCCGGTCCACCGGAAACGTCAGCCAGTGAAACGAGGTCGGAGTTTGGTCTGCCCATTCTCCGTTCTCCCAGACGACGCAGGCGAGGGGATTACCCATCCGCACGTTAACGAGGTAGATAGCATCAGGCAGCCGAAGGCCGGAAGACACGGCCCGTAGTGCGACCGTGACCGAAGCCGGGTTGCTTAGCGTCACGTCGCGCTCCTCCAATACCAATAGCGACCGGCGCTGGCCACCGGCGGCATCGAGGAGCTTCGGAACCTTTTCGGTGATCGACGTACTCAATCGCTCCTTGCGGAGGTTCTCTAGGTCAGGCGGGCACGAGTGGCTTATACCGACGCAGTGTGATCCGAAGCCGACCACTCCAATGTTGGATGGGATCGACCGATACAGAGCCCACTTGAACGGCACCTCTGCATGCGAACCTCTGATGGCGGGTTGTCGACTCGCTCCGTCAACCTCGGGGATCTGGTCGAGGTGGGTGGCAATCCATTCCGTGAGGACGCAACTCACTCGCATACGGTCATTTGGGCGCACCGACGCGAACGAACCAAGCGGAACGCTAAGGCGGTATCGCCCGGCATCAGAGCGGCCAACCAGCTCGGGGCCACCACGCGGAAACAGTGCGGTGATCGCTGCGTGTTCCGTGGTCTGACCCGGGTAGCTTTCGATCCTTGTGTGTTCCACGACCACCTCCCCGGCCTTCGTGGAACCGAGGAGTCGACAGCGGCAAGTCGGCGCTCGACCGCGTCGGGCCATTGGAGCACGGCCACCGGTGCGACTCCTCGTCGGACCGCGTCAAGCTCAGCCACCATCAGCGATAGCAGCTGATCACCACGGAGCGAACCAGGACCGGTCATTCCGCCACGTTATGCCCGGTTGCGCGACGACGCCCCAGCTTTCCGGCAAGCGGTGTCGAGGCCGTCGCCGCTGAGTCTGGCCGCGCGTGCACGATCGACGTGCAGCGGCAATGGCGTTCCTAGCCCCACGACACGAGTTAACGAAGTTACGTACCCGGCGGAGGCCCAGGTACGTGTCCCGGATACCGCGCCCGGATCCCGTGGAGCGCCTCGGTCGCATCCGGGTCGTATGCGATTTCGTCGCGGAAGAATTCCAGGGCCTCGCGAGCTGCCCCAATAACCTCTGACCAGCTCAAGATCCAGATTCGGTAGCTGCTTCCATTCTCTAAGACGACTTCTTGAAATAGCCCTGGCGGTTCATTGCGCTTCCGGACGGAGGGCCGGATGTCCTCACCGATCTGAGTTCCTATGAGCCAGAACTCCCATTGCACCACTTCGCCTTGGAATCTTGGGTGGCCCGTGACCGATTGCGCATAGCTCTCAATTTGGTCGCGCTCGCGGCGACCGAGAGCGAGTGATGCGCGCTTCAATTCCACCACGAGTCTGCGCGATCGTCGATGTTCGTTTGAGGCACCTGCGAACAACATGTCGACGCGACGGTTGCCGCCATCGACCGTGGACGGCTCCATGGGCGAAGTGTCGTCAGGTCGCAAGATCCGAAGGTGCTCGCGAAGGACTGACACGAGACTTGCTTCCGATCGGAGTAACGACCACTGATTGCCAAAGACCCATGGGTTCTGTTCGACGAGCCGATGTAAGTGGTCGCGTTCAAGGAAGTCGTCGCGTAGCTCTGGCCCATGAAGCAGTTCATCCAATGCGACGAGGAGGTCAATTCGGTCGGTCAGCATCTTCGAGGCACGGATGACGCGCGACAGCGGCGTACGGTCAAGGAGTTCTCGGAACTCCTGCACCTCAGCCTCATCGAGTCCCTTGATTCTTGCGACGATTTGAAGGGCGTCGTCAGGGCTTCCCTTGAAGGTCGCCTGCATCATGTTCAGAGTCAGCCGTCTCTGTTCACGGTCGGCAGGTACGACTCGGCGCGTGACGGCCACCAACTCTCGGAACCCTGCCTGTTCCGCCTCGTCAACGATTGTGATCGGTGCAACTAGATATGGGTAGCTTCCGTCGGTGACCCATGTTTCGATTACGTCCCCCGTCAGAAGGTCGGATCGAGCCTGCAGGTGACGTGCAAGAGCGGCCAGTGCGGGTTGTACGATTCCGGCGAATGAAGCTCGAGCGTTCTGCAGGTCGCCGTCGCTCACACTGTCGCGACCGAATCCTTCCCATCGAAGGTAGGCAGTCCAGTTGATTGCTGGTGTTCTCGGCATCTTTGCCCGTTCGAACTCGATCAATGCTGCGCCGTTTTCGTCGCAAAGGAAAAGGGTTGGGGCAATGACGGGTGACTTCCATTCGATCACCTCTAGCACTGGAGTTCCTGCCGTGGAACCGTCGAGGTGGCCGTAGTCGTCGAGTTCGGCGATGAAAGTCGGTTGCTCGCGATGTTCTATCTGCTTGGTTGGATCGAGCTCGATGCCGTCGAACAAGACGACCGATTCAGCGAGCGCCATGAGCGTGGAGGCCAAGACAGCCTCAAGGCGTTGGGGAAAGTTCGGATCGTCGATCTTCGCAACCTTCTGGGTGTCTGCCAGATTTAGGGTGACGACGGTCCCGGTCTCGGTGATTCCTTCCTCACGCATTTGGTCTATGTCTGCGATCTCCCCATCCGTCGGCCGGTCGCTCCGAATGGTGACCTCGCTTGTAACGATGTTGCCCAGTTCATCCTCCCCTGCCGTTCGCCATCGAATGCGGAGCGCTATTGCGAATGAACGAAATCGGCCCCGGCCGTTGCGACCGTGCATCGGTCGACCACCAGGCGAGATTCGGTTGTCTCGTTTAGACGACTTCCGGTGAGCGCCGAACGCGTTGTCAATCTCGTGGGGACCAAGTCCGTGTCCGTCGTCCGTGACCGAAAGCCCCGTGACGGGTCCACCGACAAAGTTGCGGTCCAGGGCGACGGAGACTTGTTTGGCATCCGCATCTAGGGCATTCCAGATCAGTTCACCGATTGCCAACTCTGCGGAGACCTTGGCGTGGGCGAGTACGTCCTGTTCGCCGGCCGTGAGAGTGAAGGTACGGGATGACATGACAAGCACCTCCAGAGTGGCGACGATCCCGATGTTAGTCGGGGGGTGTGGCACGGTTCCTGGAGATGTGGGTGCCGCCTGGATGGCGTGCGTGGGTTGGCCGAAGAGTTGAGCGAGTTTCACTCGGGTATCCGGCGCCCGGTGCGTTTGATGTCGGGTCGGGCGGATCAGGTCGGCGGGGCAGGGATGCCGGAACCGTCGGCTTTCGGGATGGTGGACCCGCCCGTCCCGGTCATCCGCCCGTCCCGGTCATCCGCCCGTAACCCGCGTCGGGCTGGCTCCGCCCGCTCAGTACTGTCGAAGCCGAGCGGTCTGTCAGCGCCGCAGATCACACCCGAAAGCGCTGTCGGCACGTCGTGCGTCACGTCTTGTGCGGCGTCGTGTGGGCGTCGTGTGAGGCAGGGCCAATGAGGGATACACACTTGCAGGTTCCCCTTCGGGAAACCTGCAAGATGCGGACGACGATTGACGCACTGCGTCCAACCAACGAGCTGTGTCGCAGACGGCTGCGCCGTTTCGATCGGCGGTCCCCGGCGGTGCGGCATTCGAGAACAACTAGCGGCGTGTCAGACCACGTTTGCCGTGCCGCTACTGGCACTCTGACGACACGTCCCCAAATCCCGCTTTATGTCATGTACTTGCTGAGCAGCTCACGTGCCTGTTCCGCTCCGGAGCCGTTGAGCTGCGCCCGATGTGCCAGGTCATTTCGCAGCTCGTACAACCGATCGAACAAATCACAGTCGGCTGGGTCGGACTGTGCGAGCTGCTCGAACCGTTTGGCGAGTCCGGTCCGCTTCCCTGTCGCCTGCCACGCGGGTGCCTTCGTACCAGCCTTGGTGCAGAGCTCGAGCGCCGAAAAAGCTGACAGGAACTGCAGCGACGGTGCGAGTCCCCATTGCAGCGACTGGCCCAGCGAAACCAACGCC
>JAYTKG010000070.1:0-1912 GCA_043730435.1 Acidimicrobiia bacterium
CTGCTGGGGTTCGATGGTGGCAGTGGCGGGCGCGAACTGGACCCGGCCCTGCCACTGGGGGTCGGCGTTGGCACCCATGCTCACCCGGCCGTTGTTCAAGAGGAGGACCTGGCGTGGGGAGATGGTGACGGTCACCGGTTGGGTGCCAGGGTTGAGGACTCGGATCGGTATCCGTGCCGTCTCGCCTTTCTGGGCCTGGGTGGGTTCGGGGGGCACGGAGACGGCGAGCGGTCTGGACGGCTGGCTCGGTGCGGCCGTCGCTGCGGTGGCGCTGCCCAGCGCCAGTGCCAGCGCCAGCGTTGCAGCGGCCCGTGATCGTCGCCAGGCGCCCGTTCGCACCCGGGGCGCAGCCCGAGGTTCCGACCGGGACATCGATCAGGTGTAGTTCGGGGTCATGGTGTAGGTGATGGTATCGGTGTAGTCACCCGTCGCTGCGGCATAGTCGATGGCCACTCGGTTGACGATGCTGATCGTGTCAGCGGTGCCTCCGGTGGGTCCGGGACGGCTGGCGATCTGCTCGCCGGTACTGACATAGCCTGCATATTTCGTCCCGGTGAAGGCCGCGTCGATGGTGGCGCCCGTTCCGGTCACGGTGTACCCGAACTTGTTGGCACCTGGCCAGGCCAGCGAGGTGGCCCGCAGAGACATCGGCGATGACCGGGTTGCCTGTCGATGAGCTCTGCAGCCCGGTGGCCAGGTCAGCCACCGTCAGGGTGTATCCGGAGTTGGCGTTGGTCAGTACGGTCAAGTTGATGGTCTGGCTCTGGTCAGCCAAGGCGGGAAGGCTCGGATCCATCGCCAGAGTAAAGGCGGTGGTGTCCAAAGTGAATGTCGCGCTCTTGGCGATCGTCACCGTCACCGCGGTGTTGCTGGCCGCGAGGGTGACCGCGTTGGAGGCCGTGGGACCGTCGATCGTGGCCGGAACGGCGGTCTGGGTCGTGATGCTCGTCGTGTAGGCGCCCGCCGGGGAGCCGTTGGTCAGACCGGAGAACTCGATGTAGATCGGTATGCCGGCCGACACGGCCACCGCCGCTGTCACCGTGTAGGTGATCGTCTGGCCCGCTCGCGAAACTGTCCCGGCGCCGATGCCGTAGTTCTTCGCTATCGCCGGGGCGCCGGCGAGGCCCGCGCCAGATACGGCAAAGGTGATCGTCTTGATCGTGCCGGCGGTGGCCGTCTTGAACGCGTATGTGTAGGTGATATTGGTCGCGCTCACCTGGTTGTTCGACACCGACCAGTTCACTGTGGTCAACGCCGCCGCGTTCACCGTCGGTGCATGCACCACCAAGAAACCGCAGGCCAGTAGAAGGGCGACAAGGCCGGCTCGGGCGCGACCGAAACGGGTCCACGATCGCTGCATTGGATATACCGCCGATGTGTTCATGTCTGGTCGAGTTCCTTTGCTGTGGACGTTGGCCCGCCGCGTCGACGAGCATCACGACATCGACCACGCAGCGCGACGAGTTGACCGAATTCTTGAACACCGCCAACAGAACCCTTGAATTGATCCCCTCAATTGAGGGGGAAAACGCCAGAATCGGCACGTAAGCAGCACCGGTGTCCTCATCTGCACCTACCGTCCGCAGCAGTCTAGCTCACGCGGGGGCTACGGTCGCGGGCCATGGAACTGCACTGGGACGACTACGAGCCCACTCCCGAAGAACTCGCCGAGGTCGAGGCGTGGATCGCGGCCAACGACTCGCCCGACATCGGCTCGATCGCGATCAGCGCGGAAGCAGTGTTCGTGCATGGCAACGAAGAGCACATGAGCCACTCGGCGGTTCGTTCGCATCACGATGACCTGAGCGGTGCGCTCACCAATGCTGCAGAAACCCTGCGCGAGGGTCTAGACCCCTGACGAGTCAGCTTGCCGAGGAGTGGCGACCGTTGACCCGTTTGCCGTTGCGATACC
>JAYTKG010000071.1:0-1652 GCA_043730435.1 Acidimicrobiia bacterium
CTTGCCACCCTTCGACGCATAGGCGCCGCGTACGAACTGCAATTGACCGCCGGTCCCACTGATGTGGCGGTGACCGCTGGACTCGCTCGCTGCCTGGCCTTGGAGATCCATTTGGGTTGTGTTGTTGATCGCTGTCAGGCGGTCGTTCTGCATGATGTTGTGCGGCAGATTCGTTGACTCGACGGGTTGGCATGAGATGTCTGGGTTGTCGTCGATCGCCTCGTACAGTGCCCGCGATCCGAGGCCGAAGCTGCACACGATCTTGCCTGGGTGCAGCGTCTTCGACGAGCCGGTCACGACGCCGGCCTTGTAGAGGTCGATGATCCCGTCGGTGAGCATCTCGGTATGGACGCCAAGATTGCGCACGCCGCTTTCCATCAACAACGAGCACACTGCATTTGGCATAGCGCCGATACCGATCTGCAGACAAGCGCCGTCGTCGACTTCAGCTGCAATCAGTCGCGCGACGGCACGGTCTGCGTCCGTTGGTGCTGGATTGGGCAACTCCGGGGCTGGCTGACCGTCGCCTTCGATGATGTAATCGACCTCGCTGACGTGCAGACCGTTGTCGATACCGTGGACATACGGCAGGGCGTTGTTCACCTCGACGATGACGACCTTGGCCCGCGAGGCAATCGCTCCATGCCACAGGTTTGCGGCACTGAAGTTGAAGTACCCATTTGCGTCGATCGGGCAGGTCTTGATCACCATGATGTCGGGTTGGTCGATGAACCGGCGGTAGTAGTCACTGATCTCGCCGAGGTTGCACGGGATGTAGTGCTGCAATCCAGCGTCGCTCTTCTTGCGGTCGTAGCCGCCGAAATGCCAGTTGAAGAAGTTGAAGTGCTCGCGTCCCGGATCGACCTCGACGACAGCGCGGGGTCGCACGCTGAGACAGCCGCGAATGTTCACGTTGCGCAGCTCATTCACTCGTTCCGCAAGAGCCTGATCGAACACGTCGGGTTGGGCCAGAGTCGCGCCGTAGTCGAGCCAGTCACCTGAACGCACAAGCGCTGCGGCCCCACGCGCCGAGATACCTTGCGCCGACGTAGTTCTCGTCATCGGGCCCCCCTTTACGACGTCCGCGGGACCGCCACGTTTCGAAGCGGCTCTGCCGCCAAGGAACCGTACTCGACTGAGTCTGCGACTGAACCAAAGGACGAAGACGCAGAGCCCCGATGACACTCGTGGTCGTCTACCTCAGCTGCAGCCGCTTGTTGAACCGCAGCTGGGGCAGGCGTGACATGAGCCGGCGCGGATCATCTGCACGCCACACTGCATGCAGATCGGCGCATCGCTGGCACGAGGGCTGGCAGTCGGTACCGCGGCCGGACGAACGATTCCACCAGGGTTGGTGATGTCGTTGTTAGGTGCCTTGGGCGCGACGCCGAGATCGAGTTGGGTCATCAGCTCATCCGCCGACGGCACGCTCTTCGGGTCGGATGCGATCTCGGTGCCAGTGCGGGTCTCGATGACGCTTTCTTCGACACCGGGAAGAGTCGGCTGCAAACGCTCGTCGATCGAGAAGATGCCGAGCTCGGCACGCTCGTCGGAGGTCAAGTACTCGAGTGCGAGCCGACGGAAGAGGTAGTCCATGATCGATGAGGCGAACCGGATGTCGGGGTCGTCGGTCATGCCGGCCGGCTCGAAGC
>JAYTKG010000072.1:0-3683 GCA_043730435.1 Acidimicrobiia bacterium
TGGTCGGCCGGAACTTCATGATGCACAACAACGCGCACATCGCCGCTGTTGATCTGCGCCATCGCAACGATGTCGTCTTTCAAAAAACGTTGTCGGTCAACGACTGGTACCTCGACGGCGGCGACGGTTACCCGCTTGGCACTCTGCAATTGATCGGCAAGGTGCAGGGCGTGATGATGAAGAGTTGGGCAACAAAGGTTCCTCTAGCCCTGCTGAACGGCATTGCCTCCCGCAGCGTCGAATGGTTGGTGATGGCCGAGGACTTGCCGGACCCCAACAACCGCGTGTCAGTCAACGCCAGCGGCCAGATCACCACAACTCGGGTCGCGCGAGGCTTGTCAACTCACCGCCTGTTACTCAAGCGAGCCAAGGGGCTTCTGCGCGGCAGTGGCTATGACGCCATCTTCACCCAACACTTCGACATCTCGATGAATAGCCATCAGTGCGGCACCGTGCGAGCCGGAGACGACCCCGCCACCAGCGTGGTCGATCCGTGGTGCCGTTCGCATGACCTGTCGAACCTGTGGGTGATTGATGGCGGATTCTTCCCCTCATCGGCGGCCATGAACCCTGCGCTCACAATCGCGGCTCAAGCTCTGCGCTGTGTCGCCGAAAGCAGCCTCGGTCACTAACCGTGAACTCACTACCGAGGAGCTGGCAGAGGCGTGTATGGCAATCTCGCTGGCGCTCGACTGCAGCTAGCTCGGAGGGAACTCGTTGTCACCGAGGTTCGTACAACGCTGCAGCCTCACGGCAGTTAGACGCCGCGTTGGGCAAGGCCACTGAGGCGACGCATTACCGAGCGCGGGGCGAAACCGGTGGTCGCGACAAGGCCCTTATAGATCGCCCCAGGAATCGAAAGTGCCTTGCCCTTCACGACATCGTTCAGCCCGGCCGCGGCCACCGCCTCTGCGGTGAGCCACACCGCGTTTGGATACTTCGTGGCGTATTGCTCGCTGTTGCTCACACTTTGGAACTCGGTCTTCGTGAGACCAGGACACAAGGCGGTGACATGAACTCCGCTGCCACGAACCTCCTCATGCAGGCTCTCCGTGAGGCTGGTCACGTACGCCTTAGTGGCTGCGTAGACCGCCAGCTTGGCAGCCGGTTGGAAGCTGACGACGCTACTCACGTTCAGCAAGTAGCCGCGACCACGAGGAATCATTGCCGCCAACGCAGCGTGCGACAGGCGCGTCAGCGCGGCGACGTTCAGAGCAATTTCCTGTTGTAACCGGTCAGCGTCTAGTTCGTGAAATGCGCCCGTCGTCCCAAATCCGGCGTTGTTGACGACCAACTCTATTGGACTCTCGGAGCTGGCAATGCGATCTGCCACGGCTCGCTGATCCTCAGAATTGGTGAGATCGGCCGTGAGCACTGAAAACCCTGAATACCGCTCAGCTAGTTCCTGCAGACGCTCGGTCCGGCGGGCCACGAGCACCGTTGGAACGCCAGCTTGGCCGAGCAGGTGGGCCATTGCTTCGCCAATACCGCTGGAAGCGCCGGTGATCAAGGCTGAGGAGAACGGGTAATGTGCCATGCCCCAGCCTACGGCCCCAAGCGACATCACGATCGCGTCAGCCGCCGGGTGGAGACCTAGACGAACAGCTGTGTGCGCTAGTGCAAGGCGGCCGAAGTACCGGCGACGCCACCTGTCGCGTTCAGCCGAGCGTGTGCTCGGCTGAGTTGGGCGACGGCGTCGGCATCTTGATCGTGCCGCAGAATTTCTTCGGCCCGATCACGTGCCGCCAGCGCACGGGGCCGGTCGATGTTGTCGGCCAACTCGGCGACGTCGGACAGAACATTGACTTTGTTGTTACTGACCTCGACAAAGCCACCGTGAACTGCCACGTCAACAACAGTGCCGTCGGCCATGTATATGCGGGTGTGACATTCGGTCAACGCGCCAAGGAACGGAGCATGGCCAGGCAAAAAGGCGATCTCTCCCCCACCGAGCGTACGAGTAATGACCTGAGTGGCCTCGCCAGTGAAGAGCACCTTCTCTGGCGAGACAACACTGACGGTCATCGTTGCGCCGGCCATCCTAGGCAGCGCCTTCCTGCAATGCCTTGGCCTTGGCCAACACCTGCTCGACACCGCCCACGTTCAAGAATGCCTGCTCGGGCACGTCGTCGAGGTCACCCTTAACAATCGCCTCGAAGCTTTCGACGGTCTCGTTAACCGGCACGGTTTCGCCGCTGACACCGGTGAAGACCTCGGCCACATAGAACGGCTGGCTGAGGAAGCGCTGCACCTTGCGGGCACGAGACACCGTCAGGCGATCTTCTTCCGAGAGCTCGTCGAGGCCTAAAATGGCGATGATGTCCTGCAGTTCCTTGTAGCGCTGCAGAATTTCCTGCACGCTGCGAGCCACGCCATAGTGGCGCTCGCCGACCACTTCTGGCTGCAAAATGGTCGAGGTTGACGCCAATGGGTCCACCGCTGGGTAAATACCCAACGAGGCGATTTGGCGGCTGAGTTCAGTGGTTGCATCCAAGAAGGTGAACGTGGTGAACGGGGCCGGGTCGGTGTAGTCGTCAGCGGGCACGTAGACGGCTTGCAGTGACGTAATTGAACGGCCGCGGGTAGACGTAATACGTTCCTGCAGCTGACCCATCTCGTCGGCCAACGTCGGCTGGTAACCAACGGCTGACGGCATACGACCAAGTAGCGTGGATACTTCCGAGCCGGCCTGCACGAAGCGGAAGATGTTGTCGACGAACAACAGCACGTCTTGGTTCTGCACGTCGCGGAAGTACTCGGCCATGGTCAGGGCAGAGAGCGCAACACGCAACCGGACTCCAGGTGGCTCGTCCATCTGGCCGAACACAAGCGCGGCTTTTTCGAACACACCTGACTCTTCCATTTCGAGCATCAGGTCGGTGCCCTCACGGGTGCGCTCGCCCACGCCGGCGAACACCGAGACACCACCGTGGTTTTGAGCGACACGACGGATCATTTCGGTGATCAGCACGGTTTTGCCCACCCCAGCACCGCCAAAGAGGCCAATCTTGCCACCGGCGACATACGGAGTGAGTAGGTCGATGACCTTGATCCCGGTTTCGAACAGACGCTTCGATGGCTCGAGGGCATCGAACGCAGGTGCGCTGCGGTGGATATCCCAACGCTCGACATCAGCGAAATCTGCGTTGTCGCCGTCGAGCACTTCACCCCAGACGTTCCAGACGTGACCGAGGGTCTTGTTGCCAACGGGCACGTTGAGGCCACGCCCAGTGTTGCGCACGGGCGTGCCCCGGGTGAGACCGTCAGTTGGCTTGAGGCAGACGGCACGCACGCGGCTATCGCCGAGCTGCTGGGCCACTTCGGCCAACACCTTGACCGGGGTACCGTCGACAGAAACGGTGAATTCAATAGCGGTGTTCAGCTCGGGCAGCGAGCCACGAGGAAACTCGGCGTCAACCACCGGGCCGGCAATGGCGACAATGCGGCCGTCTTTGCGATCTGCTTCAGTCATAGTCATGGCTGTTCCTTCTTCTCGGTCTTGTCAGTATTCATTCGCCGTACTTACTCTCGTGAAACTCACGGGCTTGAGCAATCCAATTTTCCCGTTCAATGCGGCCAGGGAAATCGAGTTCCGAGCCGATACGTCGGGCGTCGGCGTCGCTCCACGCGGCTATCTGGGCAAACGTCGTGATGCCCATCGCATTTAATTTGGCATTAAGTAC
>JAYTKG010000073.1:0-6826 GCA_043730435.1 Acidimicrobiia bacterium
GATCCGAGCGTTGCCAGCCGGACTTCTCCTCTTGGCCTTCACCCGCGTTCGACCGAAGGGCCAATGGTGGTGGAAAGCAGTCGTGCTCGGCACGCTGAACATCGGTGCCTTCTTTGCCCTGCTCTTTCTTGCGGCTGGCCGGCTGCATGGCGGCGTCGCTGCAGCCCTTGGTGCCATCCAACCCCTCATCGCCGCCGGATTGGCAGCAGCCGTACTGAAGGAACGGGTTCGAAAGCATGTTGTGATCGCCGGAGTGCTCGGTGTGTTGGGCGTGATGATGATCGTGCGGCAGCCGGGAGCGCGCCTCGACGCACTCGGCGTTGCGGCCGGCCTCGGCGGTGCTGCATCGATGGCGTGCGGCGTGACGCTCACCAAACGCTGGAAGCCTGATGTGCCACTACTTGCCTTCACCTCATGGCAACTCACCATCGGCGGCGTCCTGCTCATGTTGGGCAGCCTGGTCATCGAGGGTCAGCCACCGAACCTCACCGGGCGAAACGTCATCGGTCTCACCTGGCTGGCCGTCGTCGGCACCGCTCTTGCATACTCGTTGTGGTTCCGAGGCATCGGCCGGCTTCCAATCGCCAACGTCACCTTGCTCGCCCTGTGCAGCCCCGTCGTTGCGGTCACGATCGGCTACGCGTTTCTCGGCCAGCGCCTGGGTTCGTTCCAGATCGCGGGCATCATTGTCGTGCTGGGCGCGCTCTGGATCGGCCAGAGGCAGCGATCGCTGCCACTTGCGACAGCGGTCGGCGGAGATCGAAGCCCCGTGGCCGCCCACAATTCGTAACGAGATGGAAAGCCTCGCCCCTCTTATCCATCGGTCGTGTCCAACTTCACGGCGTCCGGCGTCTAATCTGACGCCGTGCCTCGTCAGTTGTCGTTTCGGGATCGGTTCTTTACTCCCAAGACGGCACGCGCCATCACCTCCCCCCTCGGCATTCTGCTGGCTGGCGCCGGTGCCGCAATCGGCATCGTCTCGGGCCTCAGCGTTGTTGGGGCCATCGGGATCGGAGCGGCCGCCTGGGTCGGTCGGGTTCTGGTCGGCATGCCGAAGGGTGAACGCGGTCCGGCCATCGATGCGTACAGCCTGAGCGACCCATGGAAGAGCTACGTCGGCGCCGCCCAGTCGTCCAAGCTTCGGTACGACCGCACCGTGAAAGCCATGCAGCCCGGCCCGTTGCGGGAGCGCCTCGTGGAGGTGGGAGCACGCATCGACACTGGTATCGAAGAGTCGTGGCGGGTGGCCAGCCGCGGCGACGATATCGACGGTGCGCTCCGCGAGCTCAACCCCAACCTCATTTCCTCACAGTTGGCCCAAGCCAAGCAACTACCGCCCGGTGCTAGCCGTGACGCCACGGTCGCGTCGGTGGAGTCCCAATGGGCGTCGGTAAATCGCCTGGCGAAAGTTCGTGAAGACGCCAGTAGTCACCTGCGCACCCTCGACGCTCGGCTCGATGAACTAGTCGCACGAGTGGTGGAGCTCTCGGTGACCGGAGCCTCCGATGTGGGCGGCCTTGGTTCCGACGTTGAGAGCATGGTCTCCGACATGGAAGCGCTTCGTCAGGCACTCGACGAAACCAAGCAGGCCGGTTTACCGCAAGGCCAGACGTACCCCTCAACGTGAGTACCCCCGGCGATCTCCTCAGAGCCAACGCGACCGTCGCCCTCGGCACGCTGGTCTCCCGCCTCACCGGGTTCGCTCGGTTTTGGCTGCTGCTCCAGTTGGTGGAGGGCGGCCTCAACGACTCGTTCAACATCGCCAACAACCTGCCCAACAGCCTGTATGAGTTGGTGATAGGCGGCATCCTGACCGCCACCCTCATCCCAATGTTTGCCGAGTTCGCCGACAGCAGAGACCACAAGGCAACCGAGGCCATTGTCGGTACCGCGATGGCCGCCATCGTCGCCCTCACCGTCCTGGCCACGCTGCTTTCGCCCGTCATCGTCTGGCTGTCCACCCGGCGAATTCCACCCGGCGTCGATGCGGGGCGGTACCGCTCCGTCACCACCCTGTTCGGGTTCCTACTCTTCCCCCAGATCCTCTTCTACGGCATCACGTTCCTGGCCAGCGCGCTGTTGAATGCGCGTCGGCGATTCCGCGCCGCCGCGTGGGCGCCAGCCGTCAACAATGTGATCGTCATTCTCATCGTCGCAAGCCTTGCCGGCACGACCACGAAGACCACCGTGGACGGCGCCTTCGAATCGAAGTCAGTTGTCTACACCCTTGGCATTGCTTCGACGCTTGGCATCGTGGCCATGGCACTTATGTTGTGGATCGCCATGCGCAGTACGGGTCTGCATTTGAGCTTGCGCCCGAACCGTCAACATCCGGCCGTGCGGCGGGTGTTGCGACTTTCCACGTGGACCGTTGGCTACACCATTGCCAATCAGGTGTCGCTATGGATCATGTCGCAGCTGGCGGTGGGCCACACCAAGGGCGGCTGGACGATCTACCTGTTTGCATTCTTGCTTTTGCAACTACCTATTGGCCTGCTCGCCATGTCGGTTACTACCACGTTCGGGCCAGAGCTGGCGCGGGCCCGGCTGGCCCACGACCGGTCCCGCCTCATCGACCGTTCCCACCAAGGTCTCCGGGTGCTGGCTGCTCTCCTTCTTCCGGTCGGCGCGGGTCTCTGCATTCTTGCTCGACCCCTCATCGCCATCATGGCCGAGCACGGAAAGTTCGCCAAGGAGGACCCGACTACTCTGGCGACGACACTGGCTGCTTTTGCGGTAGGCCTGTTCTCACTCGGCGGCTACTTGTTCGTGCTGCGAGTGTTCTATGCCCACAACGATACCCGCACGCCGTTTGCGCTCAACGTGGTAGAGAACCTCATCAATATTGTGCTCGGCCTTGTGCTGGTAAGCCGCTACGGCGTACCCGGCCTGGCGTGGTCGGTCACCATTGCCTACACCCTCACCTTGGTGTTGGCCCTGTACTCGCTCAACAACAAGCTCAAAGGCTTCCGCCTGCGCGAGCTCATGGGCAACCTGGCTCGGCTAGCGCTCGCAGCGATCTTGACCGGCGAGGTGGCGTGGCTGGCATCCCGCTACATCGGAAGTGAGACCGGAGCAGGCGCCGTGCTCCGCGTCGCCGTCGGCAGCATTGTCGGCATCGTGGTGTATCTCGGCACGCTCGCCTTCTTGAAGGCCCCCGAGCTGAGCAGCGTCCGCACCCTCGGCCGCGGCTGACGCGTCGGCTGTGGTCCCACCCGTTGGTGACCGGAGCCGACTCGTGGGGATCGAACCGGGTACTTCGGCGGTCCGGCGCGCAACCGATCGGTCTGGCCGGTAACATCTCGGCTTATGTTCAAAGTGATCCAGAAGTGGTGGAAGTATTTTTCAGCCAAGCTAAGCGGCGATTTCAATGAGCGCGCCGATCCGAAGGTGCAGATCGAGCAGGCCATCCAGGAGGCTCAGGATCAGGATCGCCGCCTTCGCGAGCAGGCGGCCAACGTCATCGCCGGGCAGAAGCAGTCAGAAATGGCACTCAACCGGTCCATGGACGAACTTGGCAAGGTGAACAACAACACCCGCCAAGCGCTGCTGATGGCCGCCGACGCCGAGAAGGCTGGTGACGCCAAGCGAGCCACCGAGCTCAACACCACCGCTGGCGTTCTGGCCGGCAAGCTAGTGACGCTAGAGAAGACCATTGAGGATCAGAAGTCAATGGTGCTGCAGGGCACGCAGGCCTCCGATCAGGCCAAGGCTGCGGTGCAGGCCAACTCGACCATGTTGCAAAAGAAGCTGGCCGATCGTCAGCGTCTTTTGTCTCAGCTCGACCAGGCCAAGATGCAGGAGCAGATGAACTCGGCCATGGCTTCCATGAGCGCCACGGTTGGTCAAGACGTGCCCACGCTCGACGAGGTCCGCGCCAAGATCGAGGCCCGGTACGCCAAGGCCAAGGCCACTAGCGAGTTGAATTCCACCTCGGTTGAAACCCACATGATGGAGATCGAAACGGCCACCGCCGACGTCGAAGCCCAAAGCCGTCTCACCCAGATGAAAGCCGAACTCGGCCTCACCCCCGCCGCCGCCCCAGCCGCCGAAATCCCGACCGTTGCCCCCCAGGCCGAAGGCACAACCGCGTAGTCAGCCGCCGTTAGCGCGGCGCTGGCAGCATTGTCCGAGCCAAGCGAGTCCGAGCGCCGTGAAGCGGGAGGCGAGGAACGAGCCGGAGCGCAACAAGCGAGGCAATCAGCGCGTCTAGCGCGGCACGATTACGAGGTCGTCGCGGTGGACCGCTTCGGAAGGTAAATGGGCCGGCAGATCTGCGGATCGCCGGCCCTTTGCCTGCTCTAACGCGGCGTCGTCCATCGTTACCATGCCCCGGGCGAACACGGTGCCGTCCGGGCCTGCGATATCGACGATGTCGTCTGCCTCAAAGGCTCCGGAACACCCGAGTACGCCGGCCGGAAGCAACGATCGCCCTTTGTCCTTTATGGCCACTCGTGCGCCTTCGTCAACCACGATGGTGCCCTTGCTGGCGGTCGCAAAGGCGATCCACAACTTGCGGGCCGACAGGCGGCGATCGTGCGCTTCGAAGACCGTGCCGACACCAGGCGTGCCGTGCACCGCGTCGGTCAACACGTTGGCCCTATCAGCGTGAGCGATGACGGCTCGAACGCCCGACCACGACGCGATGCGAGCAGCCGTGAGCTTGGATCCCATGCCGCCACTCCCCCGCGCGGAACCGGCTCCGCCGGCGCGAACTTCGAGTACGGGGTCATCGGCTGCTATTCGTTCAACGAGCGTGGCGTGGGTGTTGGTGCGAGGGTCGGCCGTGAACAAACCGGCCAGGTCGGTGAGCAGCACCAGCAGGTCGGCATCTACGAGATGACCAACGAGCGCGGCCAGACGATCGTTGTCACTGAAACGAAGTTCGTCGTTGGCGATTGCGTCGTTCTCATTGATGACCGGCACGCAGCCAAGCTCGAGCAGCCGAGTGACGGTTTGGCGGGCGTGCAGATACTGGCGGCGAATCATGAAGTCGTAGGGGGTCAGCAGTACCTGGGCCGCCACATAACCGGCGGCACTCAGCTCTCGGTCGTACACCTGCATGAGTCGGCTCTGACCTGCGGCTGACAGTGCCTGCAGCGTGGCCATATCGGTCGGGCGCTTTGTCATCCCGAGCGCTCCCACACCTGCGGAAACTGCGCCCGAGCTGACGAGCACAACGTCGTGCCCCTCGCCTCGCAATGCAATGACTTCGGCGCACAGCTTCGCAATGGCAGCTTCGTTGATGACTCCGAGTTCGTTCGTGAGCGACGACGAGCCAATCTTGGCAACGATGATGGCCATAGCGGACTACAGATCAGGTTCGTAGTCGAAACTGAACGTGCTGACCCACACGATGTCGCCCGCTTTCGCTCCCGCCATGGATAGCGCCCGACCCACACCGATCTTTTCAAATCGGTAATCGATGTACGCCAGCGCATCGGCCGACGTCGTATCGGAAATAGCGACGACGCGCTCTGCGGTACGACCGAGCACGCGGAACTCGCCGTCGCCAATACGTTCGATACGGATGCCTTCAGGCTCGGGACGCAGGATGACGAACGCGTCCCGTTCGGGCTCCTGATTGCGGGCGAACTTCACCAGATCGAAGAGGCCACCAACGACCGGGCGCAGGCCTTGATGGGTGACGGCAGACATGGTGAGACCGTCGTACTCAAGCTCGGCCACGTCGGCTTTGGTTCCGACGATCAGCCGGGGGCGTTGCATCAGTTCGGGCTCGTAGGCCTCAAGCTCGTGGAGCAGAATCTTGAGCTGCTCGTCGGGTCCGACGCCGTCGACGGGAGCCAGGTCAAGCAGGATGCACAGCACACGCGCCCGCTCGATGTGGCGGAGGAACTGGTGACCGAGGCCACGACCTTCGCTGGCCCCTTCGATAAGCCCGGGGATGTCGGCCACGATCATCTCGGACATGTCATCGATACGTACCACGCCAAGGTGCGGCTCAAGAGTGGTGAACGGGTAGTTGGCGATCTTTGGTCGAGCCGCGGAGATCGACGAGATGAACGTGCTCTTGCCTGCGTTGGGGAAACCGACGAGAGCGACGTCGGCCATGAGCTTGAGTTCGAGCTTGAGCCATTTTTCGACGCCGTACTCGCCCTGTTCGGCGAAGCTGGGGGCCCGGCGCTTGTTCGACAGGAACTTGGCGTTACCCCGCCCACCACGACCACCCTCGGCCGCCAGGTAGCGATCACCGTGGGCGACCAGGTCGGCGAGACGCTCGTGGGTGTACATGTCGAACACCTGGGTGCCTTCGGGCACGGCGATCAACATGTCGACGCCACCTCGGCCGTGCATGTCCTTGCCCTTTCCGTTCAAGCCATCCTTGGCCCGACGGTGCGGGTGATCCCGGAACGGGAGGAGCGAGGCGGCGTTGCGATCGGCCACCAACCAAATGTTGCCGCCGTCGCCGCCGTCCCCGCCATTGGGTCCGCCCATGGCCTCAGGGCCCTCACGACGAAACGCAACGCAGCCCGCGCCGCCATCGCCACCGCGAACATTCAGTTGGGCTTCATCAACAAACGCACTCATAGCAGGGGTCAAGGCTAGCTGGACTCTCGTGGGATTCCCCTGCCCACGCTGCCGCGTCCCGGACGGCACCCATCCGATCTAACTATGTGAGACCCCCTGTGTAGGTTGTCGGTGAGGAGGTTTACAGGTGTCAGATACATCGGCTGTCGACAACAGATTCGCCCGAATGCGTGCCGTGGAAGGCACGTTTGGCGATGCTCCGCGCCATGTCGTCGAAGTCGCGCTGCAAGACTGCAGCCATCTCGCGTCATGGGTGGAAAGCGTGAAGCTCGCTGCC
>JAYTKG010000074.1:0-3054 GCA_043730435.1 Acidimicrobiia bacterium
GCTGAGGGCCGCGACGTCGCGTTGTAGCGATGCGTTGGCGTAGTCATCGAACCAGCGGTTTCGACCGACGGTGGACTTCACTGCGATTGGCATGCCGCCGGCGCAGATCAGTTCGGCGTATTGCTCTTTGGTCAGCCGTGATCCGAGTCCGGATGGGATGCGTTCGGGCTCGGTGAGGGCGAGGTCGAGGAAATCTTCGTGAATGGCGGCGAGTTCTCCTTGGGAGAACGGCAGAATCGACACGAAGTGGACACGGCCGGTGAGCGCCTGGGCGGTGCGAGGGAGCGCGTCGAATTGAGTTGAGCCGGTGAGCAGGAAGCGTCCGGGGCGGTAGTCGTTGTCGACTTCGGCTTTGATCGCGTCGAGGATCTCGGGCGCTTTCTGGTACTCGTCGATGAACACCGGTGCGTCGCCCTCGACGAATTGGCTCGGGTCGGCTTGCACGGCTCGCCTGGTGGCAGGAAGGTCGAGGTTGACGACTCTTGCGTTGGATCTGCGCGCGATCTCGTTGAGAACGGTGGATTTGCCAACTGAGCGCGGGCCTTCGAGGACCAAAACCGGTACCTCACGCATGCGTGTCTCGACGATCCCGGTGATCCGTCGTTCAATGTGCCCGGGCTGCATCCTCAGTACTATAACGTTCTGAACGACATAATTGGAGGATCTTGAACGACATAATTGGAGGGTATCGAACAACAAAGTTCGAGCGAGGTCACTACTCCAGCCCGAACTGGATCTCCGCCTCCTTCTTCGAGCCGCGAGATCACCGACTGCGTTGTGCCCATTCGCTCGGCCAGGACCCGCTGGCTCAAGCCGGCTTCGGTGCGCATATCGTAGATGACCTGGCCAAGCGCAAGGTCCTGCTCGATCGACGCACGCACAGTCGGTGCGGGTTCGCTTTTCTGCTTCTTGATCTCGTCCCAGCGGGAATAGTTCGCCATCGTTGCCTCTCTCTTGGATTTCGTCGAGCGCACTCAGTCGCTATAGCTCTTGCCCGACTGATCTCGGCTCGTTCGTTGTTGCGTTGCTTGCGGAATGTCGTGAGCAGAATGATTCTCCCGTCGGTTGTGAACCGGTAGGTGATACGCCGAGCGGTTGCGCCGAGCGTGAACCTCAACTCAAATAGTCCATCACCGAGGCCTCTCGACATTGGCATTCTGGCAAGGTGACCAACAGTCGCCAGCCGGTCGACAACAACCACGGATCGATGTCGATCGTCCTCTATTCAGGCTGGATAACCAGGCCGCTACTTCGTCATGAAGCTCGATGTCAGCCACATAACGAACAAAATCGTCAATAAGCGATTATCGCAAGAAAGATATCTTCGCCATCACCGTTGTCAATGGACGACGAGCCATCGTTCAAATTGTTGAACTTTGCGGCATTGGCGGGCGAGTCACGGCTCGATCCATGGCTGTCCGAGCATTGCGCTTACCGTTAGCTGGCGGATTGGCCCTACGCGCCGTCTGTTGGCGTGGTGCTGCCGCAGAGAGATCGACCGATCGTGATGGTGATCATCGTGAACACCACCGCCGCGAATTCGAACGGCACGGCGATAATTGCGTACACCGAAAACACGCGAATATTCCACAAGATAGCCAGGAGGACGGCCGCCCCGATCGCCGCTCTTTTGGCCAACTTCTGTCGCTTCACGCATTCCAGTATGGTCGATGACCTAGGTGATTGTCGATCGGCATACCCGGATTCAGCGGTAACGAGACGTTGAGACATCGATTCGTAGTTCGTAGTTCGTCGCGGTCGACAGCGCCGCTGTTGGATGATTCGGGTATTAAGGGGCAGGTTTTCGTTCCCGGTTTGTGCCGCGTGTTGGCGCAATGGCTCTACTGCCATTCAGCCGAGTAGTAGCGCGACGAGAGGCGCAGGAATGGCCCAGGCTGGGTTGTTGATGTCGAGGATGTTCTTCGTGGCGATGACGCCGTTGGTGTACCTTGCTTCGGTCACGCGCGCTTCGGATCGCCAGCCTGCTCCGACCCATTTGCTTTCAATCGGGGTAGTCGCGTCCTGACCCGCGAAGGTTGGTACCGGGGCGGGCGCTAAGTCGATTTCGTTGCCTGACGCCGTGCGGGCGTAGCCGATGGTGTCGTTGGCCGCCCAGCGCCCTTCATCGAGTTCGTCGATGCACCGGGCCAGCGCGACTCCGAGGCTTGTCTCGGTGAGGGTCGTGAACGCGGGTGGGGTGCATCCAGCGCGCAGGCGGCTTGGCAACCATGAGAGAATTGGGTCGGTGAGGTACAGCTTGCTTTGGGCTCCGGGTACTATGCGGCCGTCCTCATTGCGTTGAGGACACCATAGGGCTGCGAAACTGGAGACGAGGCGACCGAGTCTTCGTCGAAAGATGTCGGCGGTGTAGCCGAGGTGTTGTGCTGTGCCGGCGATATTGAGTGGGCTCGTTGCCCGACTGGTCAGCGTTTCGAGGAGTAGTGGCAGGGAGTCTCCAGGGCTGTCGTCGTGCAGATCTCTGCGCAGCCATCCGGCAAGGTCGCGCATGTAGCTTTCGCTGACCGCTCCGTCATGGGCATGTTCGAAGACAGCCCGCGGAAAGCCGCCGGCTGTGAGGTAGTCCTGCCATGCCAGGTCGTATGCATCGAGATTGAAGGCGACTTCTTCAAGCGATGCTGCGACAGTTGGCGTTTGAAGGTCGCTTGGGTGAACCGCAGACGGCAGGGCAATAGCGGGGTGCGTTGCCGTGAGGAACGCCCGGAAGTTCATTGGATGGAGATGGCGGATTCGTCGACCGCTTACTGTTCCGGCGCGTCCGGCGAGAAGGTGTCCCTCAATGTCTACGCCATCGGACCAGTGACTGCCTGTTACGACCACGGTGTCATCTCCGAAGGCGGTGCCGTCTCTCGCTGATTTCAGGGTGGCTGTCCATCCCTCGATTGAGGTGACTTCGTCGAGCAGCCAGATTCGTCTGCGCGGGGCGGCGCGGTCGATGACCTTGGTGATCTCGCGTCCGAGTGTTAGCGCGCGGCGCAGGTCTTGCGGTCTGAACTCGTCGCATGGCACGTGGATGACTTGCCTCGGGTCGACGTC